>NZ_JBWZCI010000005.1:0-279329 GCF_059383495.1 Pseudarthrobacter sp. RHLT3-21 | reverse complement strand
TGCCACCCAAATATCATCACTCACCCGTCATGATTAACAGGATTCACGACCAATGTCCGATTAAACCGCCGACAACATCGAAAATAAACGCGACTGTAGTACTAGGCGGACGCTCAGTTCCCGCGGGCCAGCACCTGCCCCTTGAAGAACTCGGGCCGCAGCCGGGACATCACCAGCATGAGCACCACGCCCAGCAGGATGACACCCATGCCCAGGATGAACACCATCCCCAGCCCGCCCACCGATGATCCGGAGCCGTACTCGGGGTCCGTGGAATCGGCGGCGGTCTTGAAGAACATCACCAGCAGGATGACTCCGCCCAGCAGCGGCGCCAGGAACTTGAAGAAGAAGGCGCGGCCATTGCTGAACGCCTGTGCCCGGAAGAACCAGACGCATGCCAGGGCTGTGATGCCGTAGTAGAAGCAGATCATCATGCCCAGCGCCGTGATGGTGTCCCAGAGCGCGTTCTCGGACGTGGTCCGGGTGATGACGTAGAAGGCTGCGGCGGCAACGCCCGCGGCGATTGTGGCGTAGTTCGGGGATTTGAAGCGCGGGCTGACCTTGCCGAAACGTGCCGGGAGTGCCTTGTAATGACCCATCGCCAGCATGGTCCGCGCCGGCGACACAAACGTGGACTGCAGCGAGGCGGCCGAACTGCTCAGGATGGCGAGGGACATCAGGATGGCGAACGGTCCCATGACCGGCCCGGAGAGGACAGCAAAGATGCTCGACTGGTTGTCCGGATTCCCGGCGCCCAGGCCGGTTTCGCCCACGCCCGCAAAGGACAGGGTTGCCAGCGCAACGGTCATATAGATCGCCACAATCACCACCACAGTGACGGTTGCCGCCCGCCCCGGAGTCTTCTCCGGGTTCCTGGTTTCCTCGTTCATGGTCAGGGTGACGTCCCAGCCCCAGTAAATGAAGATGGAGAGGGAAACCCCGGCAGCAAAGGCGGAGAAGGATCCAACCGCGAACGGGTTAAACCAGTCCGGCGAAATGGCGGTCGCATCAAAGGCAGTGCCGTTGGCCACGTGGCTGAAGGCAGCAACGGCAAACCAGCCCAGCACCAGCAGCTGGAACGCCACCAAGACGTACTGCACGCCCTTGGTGGCTTCCATGCCCCGATAGGAAATCCAGCAAGCCAGCGCGATGAAAACCAAGGTTGTGGCGATGTTCAGCGGCAGGTTCTTGCTCAGCTCGCCCAGTTCCGGGTTCCCGAGCAGCTGGGCCAGCATGAGGTAGAAGAAGTCGACGGCGACAGCCGCCAGGTTGGACAGCACAATGATGGTGGCCGCAATCAGCCCCCAGCCACCCATCCAGCCGATCCACGGACCAAAGGCGCGCGATGCCCACGTGAACGAAGTTCCGGCGTCGGGCATGGCATTGTTCAGTTCGCGGTAGCCGAACGCCACCAGAATCATGGGGATAAAGCCCACCAGGAAGATCGCCGGCAGCTGAACCCCCACCTCCGATACCGTGGGCCCCAGCGCCGCGGTCAGCGTGTATGCCGGCGCGATGCAGGAAACCCCGATCACGACGGCGCCCACCAGCCCCAACGCTCCGGCCTTCAGGCCCTTCCCGCTCAGGCCCTTTTCAGCCAGGCCATTGTCCACGCCGCTGGCTGTCTGTGCTGCCACTTCTTTGGGACTCATGGCATTGCCTCTCGTAGATCATTCGACGCTGAATGGGCTGGAGCTGGAGCTGTCAGTCGACGGCGGCCGCGGCCATATGCGCCGCGCCGGAAGCGCCCGCGTCAGCTGCAATACCCGCCGCAGCCACGATCCGCGCCGCCGTGCGCTGGCCCATGCGGACAGCTCCGTCAACATGCTGGTAGCCCTCGGCGGCGAGGTCTGAGGAGCACCAGTAGATCGGGCCTACGGGGGCGTGCTGGTCCTTGCCGTAACGGTGCAGGCCGCCCAGATCGTAGCTGGCGGCGTACGCGCCCCGGGTCCATTCCTCGGAGCCCCAGTCCGATTCGTAGTAGACCTCGGGCTCCAGCGCCCTATCCCCCAGGAAGCCGGCAATGGACTCCAGCACCACGCGCTTACGTTCGGCAGCACTCAACTCGAAGACGGCGTCGGCCTTTTCATCCGAGATGAAGCCCACCAGCGTTCCGCGCGAATCGCCGTAGTTGGTGTTGTCGTAGACCTCCTGGACCAGCGAGCCCGCACCGAAGCCGGTTCCGGAGAGTCCGTCTTCACGCCAGAACGGCGTGCTGTAGACGGCATGGACCTTGATCACCAGGCCCAGGGAGTGGTGCTGGTGCATCTGGTGCTGCCGCCGCGGAAGCGGCGGGTTAAAGGAGACCCGCGAGTAGAGGTTCGGGGGCACAGCCATGATCACAAAGCGTGCATTCACGGTGGCACGCTCCGAAACAACACTGACGCGGTGCCCGTCTTCACCGTTATCCTCCCAGTGGACGGTGCGCACCGGACTGTTAAGTACGACGTCGGCACCCAGTTCCGCTGCCTGCAGCAGGGACACCTGCTGCATCCCGCCGATGACCCGCTTGTCCAGGATGAAGTCCTCGTCGGTGAGGTGGCTGAAGGACCCGGCGGAGGCTGCCATCAGGACCGCCTGCAGTGCCGAGAAGGCGTGCGCGGGCTTGGTGAGCATGCCGCCGGCGATGAACAGGCCAATGTTGTTGCAGGCCTCCTCGTCGTCCGAATTGGCGCGCAGCCAGTGGTGGAAGGAAATGGTGTCCAGTTCCCGGGCCTTGGGGTGCGCCCAGGGTTCGGTGGCGCCGATTTCCGCGGCGAGACCGTCCAGAATGCCAATCAGTTTGTCCATTTCCGCCCCGGTGGCTCCACTGACCGGGAAGGAATCACCGGTGTAGCGGGTCTTCCTGCCGTCGGCGCCGACATAGACGGATTCGCCCTCACGGTAGCGGGAGTATGTCTTCAGGCCGAGCTCGTCCAGGAGCTCCAACAGTGCAGTCTGATCCGGAGAGACCCACTGGCCACCAATTTCCAGCATGGCCCCGTCAATGGTGTCGGTCCAGGTCCGGCCGCCCACGCGGTCCCGTGCTTCCAGCACTGCCACGCTGAGGCCGGCCTTTTTCAGCTCGCGGGCAGCGGTGAGCCCGGAGGGTCCGGCGCCAACGATTACAACGTCACGGTCAAGATTCAGCATGATGTCCTCTCTGTGGCCGCTTGAGTGACGCGAACCACTAAATGAATGCCATTCATTTATTAGAACTATAGCTGTTGCGCGGCCCGCGAGGAAGAGGCCGATGGAATAATGCTGGGGATACTGCCCGCAGAAAGGCCAGCAATGCCGGCATCACCAGCCGATTCACGAAACACCAGGGAGCGCGAACCCGCGCCGAAAACCCTTGCGGCACGTCGTCGCGTGGGGCGGCCCGCCGCTGCTGTCCTGGACCAGGCGGGCATCACGGCAGCAGCCCTCCGGCTCATCAGCAGGAACGGCTACGACGGACTCACCATGGCCGCGCTGGCCCGCTCACTGAACGTGGCGCCGTCGGCCCTCTATAACCATGTGGAATCCAAGCGCGACGTGCTCCTCCTGGTGGAAGACCATTTGACTGCCCTGGTGGACGTGACCGCATTCGCGGCGGAACCGTGGGAGTCCGCGGTGCGGAAATGGGCCTGGAGTTACCGGGACGTCTTCGCGGAGCACACGCCTTTGATTCCCGTCATCGCCGTACTTCCCGTGACGGACGCACCGCAGACCCTCGCCATGTACGAGACCGTCAGCGCCGGATTCCGGGCGGCCGGATTCCCCGAGGAGCGGATCGTGTCCGCCATCGTGGCCCTGGAATCATTCATCTTCGGTTCCGCTTACGACGTCACGGCCCCCGCCGACATTTTCGATTCCGGCAGCATGGCCGAATCGACGCCGAGCTTCACGGGTGCCGTCCGGAGCCTCGCTGCGCAGGGGCACCAGAAACCTGCGGACGTGGCGTTCAGCCTGGGGCTTGAGGCCCTTATCGCGGGCTTCGGGGCGTTACGGGAGTAGAGCCGCCCCCACCCGGCGCGGATCCTAAGCCTGTTTGCGAAACCTGACCTTCAAGGCAGGTATCGGCGAACAAGCCTCTGACCGGCGGCGCACTTACCGGAGCCCGGACACAAAAGAGCCCCGGTCCTAAGACCGGGGCTCTTTTCATATTTGCGTGCGCGAGGGGGGATTTGAACCCCCACGCCCTTTCGGACACTGGCACCTGAAGCCAGCGCGTCTGCCGTTCCGCCACTCGCGCGCAACTTCTTTTCCATGAATCACGGCCGGTTTCCCGGATCCGCAACCGTGTAAAAGCAGCGAGATCAAGCATAACGGACATCGGCGGCAAAACACCAATTGAGCCCCGGGAGCGGTCAAATTCCCTGCCGGGAGGGGGCCTTCCGGGATCACGGAACGAACTTTTCCGGGGGCCCGGCCGTTGTGGATTAAGGTCATTCACAGGCCTGCCCAGTAGTATCTGATGTAGTAGTGCCTGCCACTGCCAGGCAGGCCGCTGGGTTCTGAACTGCGTTGTTGGTTGAGTTCCGGAACGAAAACTGCCCCGCAGCCGGGGGGAAAGGAGAAGGACCATGGGATTGCTGGACAAGGTCGAGCGCGGTATCGAAAAAGCCGTCCGCGGTGTCTTCTCCACCGGTTCGCGTGCCCAGGTGGAACCTGTGGAAATCGCCAGCCGGCTCCGCCGCGAGGTGGACAACAAAGCCCTCACCATCGCCGCCGGCCGCACGCTGGCCCCGAACGTTTTCGACGTCCAGCTCAGTGACGGCGACTTCAAAAGGGCACAGGAATGGGGCACGCCGCTGGCCGAAGAACTCTGCGACGTCGTCATCAACCATGTCCGCAGCCAGGGCTACACCCTGCAGGGCTCAGTGCGGATCTCCTTCCGCCGTTCCGAGGAACTGCGCGCCGGCGACTTCGAGATCGTCTCCTCCACTGAAAAGTCCAAAGCCGGCCCCGGAGTCGCGTCGGCCAGGCCCAACCTGCCCGCAGCCCCCAGCCGCCCGCCCGTGCGGCTGCAACCAGTCCTGGACATCGACGGCCAGCGTTACTCCCTCAATGCCCCCTCCGTCGTCCTGGGCCGGTCTTCCGAGGCCGACATCCTGGTTGACGACACCGGCGTATCGCGCCGCCACCTCGAGATCCGCACCGCCAGCGGTGTCACCAGCGCTGTGGACCTTGGCTCCACCAACGGCAGTTACGTCAACGGCCACAAAGTGGCGGGCAGCACCGAACTGACCGACGGCTCCACCATCACGATGGGACGGACAAAGATCATCTTCCGCCTGCTTCCCGCCAACCCTGGGGGCCGCCCATGAGCGACCTGACCATCACTGCGCTGCGGTTTGGCTTCCTGATCCTGCTCTGGGTCCTCATCTTCAGCATCGTGTCGGCCATGCGCCGGGACCTGATGGTGGGCCGCAAAGCCGCCGCCGGCACCCCGACCGCCCGGCAGGTCCGTAAAAATCCGGAACTGGCCGAGGCTCCCCCGCAGCCCCTCAAGCAGCAGGCCCACCAACTGGTGGTCGTCGAAGGCCCGCTCAAGGGAACCACCATCCCCCTGGCCGCCAGTCCCATCCTGTTGGGCCGCGCACAGGAAGCCACGCTGGTACTCGAGGACGACTACGCTTCAGGCCGCCACGCGCGGCTGTTCCCGCAAGGCAGCCGATGGTTCATCGAGGACCTTGGCTCCACCAACGGCACCTACCTGGCCGACCAGCAACTTACCCGGGCCCTGCCCGTTGAGCTTGGCGTACCCGTGAGAATCGGCAAGACGGTCATCGAATTGAGGCCATAGCCATGGCCGCTGACCTTCCCGCCGGCGAGGCCACGCCCGTCCAGCGGCCCCTCATCATGCGCTATGCGGCCCGCTCGGATGTGGGACGCATCCGGGCCAAAAATGACGACTCGGCATACGTCGGCCGCCATTTGGCTGTGGTCGCGGACGGAATGGGCGGTCACGCCGGCGGCGATGTTGCCTCCGCTGCCACCGTGCTGGACATGCTGCACCTGGACCACGACGACTACGACGGCGATGCCGGCACGGTCCTCGCCGACGAAATCCAGACGGCCAACTCCCTGCTCTCCGAGCTGGTGCACATCAACCCCAAGCTGGCCGGCATGGGCACCACCGTCACATCCCTGCTGCTCGCCGAGGGCAAGCTGCACTTCGCGCACATCGGCGACTCCCGGGCCTACCGCCTGCGCGACGGCGAATTTGAACAGATCAGCATCGACCACACCTTCGTCCAGCGGCTGATCGATGAAGGCCGGCTCCGTCCCGAAGAGGCCGAAACCCACCCGCACAAAAACGTCCTGATGCGCGTCCTGGGCGACGTTGACGCCAGCCCCGAACTGGATCTGGACACCCTGGACGTCAAGCCCGGGGAGCGCTGGCTGCTGTGCTCGGACGGGCTCAACTACGTGGCCGGACACGTAGTGGAGCGGACCGTCCGCGAGACCAAGGACCTGCGCGAGTGCGTCGAAACGCTAGTCAACCTGACGCTTGAAGCCGGCTCACCGGATAACGTCACCGTGGTCATGGTGGAGATTATCGAGGAAACGCCCGACGACGTCAGCACCGCCGCCGTCGACATCATCCCTTCCCAGCTGCTCACCGAAACCCCTGCCGCGGACAGCAAAGCGGACAGTGCTTCACCGGACACCGAGGCGGCCGACGAAAAGCCCGTCGCGGAAAAAGCCCCAGAAAAACCGGTTGCCACCGAACCGCCGCCCTCCACCGACCCCCATCTCGGCGAGCACCTTTCGGCCGAAGTCCTGCGGCAGGAACTCGCATCGCGACCGCACGAACTGGTCGGTGCTGCGGCCACCGCGGCCGAGTCCGGCTCCATACCCACCATCGCCGGCCGCACCGTGGCCCGGCGGGCCGCCACCGTCCTGACGCATAAGGCCGACGCCCCCGTTGCGGAGGCGGATGACGTCCTGGGGCGGCCCAAACCCCGCCGCTGGGTCACCATGTCCATCGCCGCGTCCGTGCTGGTGGTGCTGACAGTGGGCCTCTGGCTCGGTTACGCCTGGACTCAGACCCGCTACTACATCGGGGAATACGATTCCCGCGTGGCCATCTACAACGGTGTCTCGCAGCGGCTTGGTCCCCTCCAGCTTTCAACCCTCGAAGCCGTAACAGAGATCCGGATGGATTCCTTGCCCCAGTTCTCCCAGCAGCGCGTCCGGCAGACAGTTCCCGCGCGTGACCTCTACGACGCCCAGCGGATCGTGAAGAACCTCGAAGGCACCGGCACCATTGCTCCGCCGGATGAGTGCTTGACCCCGTCGCCCACTCCCGCCCCAGCAACTGCACCGGCTGCAACACCCACTACGCCTGCCACACCACCAGACCCGTCCGCTCCTGCGGCAGCGCCGGCCCCGTCCGCCTCACCCAGCCCCACTGTCGTCTGTGAGGGAGGCCAGTGAGCCAGCTCAGCACTATTCCCAAACCCCGGCGCAACGTCGAACTGTTGCTGCTGGTCGTCGCCCTTACTGTGGGCATCGGCGCCAGCATGCTGGTGGGCGTCGACCAGGAGAAGGCGTTCGATTCAGACTTCTGGTTCCAGTCCAGCCTCCTGGCGGTGGCAGCGATTGTCTTCCATGTGGTCCTGAGGATCAGGGCTAAATATGCAGACCCGGTAATACTTCCGTTGGTGGTTGCACTCAACGGCTTGGGCCTTGCCATGATCCACCGCCTCGACGCACCCGGGGAGGACACCGGCAACAATCAGCTGCGCTGGACCCTGGTCGCCATGGCTGTGGCTATCGGCGTGATCTGGTTCCTCAAGGACCACCGGGTGCTCCGCCGCTTCACCTACATCTCGCTGGCTGTGAGCGCACTCCTGCTGATTCTTCCGCTGGTGCCCGGCATCTCGGCCGGCGAAATCCTGGGCGCCCGCGTCTGGGTCCGGGTGGGTCCTATGACCTTCCAGCCGGGTGAGATCGCCAAGATCACCCTGGCTATATTCTTCGCCGGTTATCTTTCATCGAACCGCGACCTTATTCTGCTGGCCGGCCGCAAGATCGGCCCGCTGCAGTTCCCCCGGTTCAAGGACATGGGGCCCATGATCACCGCCTGGCTTGTGAGCATCGGCGTGTTGATCTTCCAGCGCGACCTCGGATCGTCCGTGCTGTTCTTTGGCCTGTTCATCGTGATGATCTACGTGGCCACCAGCCGCATCAGCTGGGTGGTGATCGGTGTGGCCCTACTCCTGGGTGGCGGCTTCGTGGCAGCTCAGGTGTTTTCCCATGTCGAAGTCCGCATCTACGGCTGGCTGAACGCCTTCAGCCCAGACGTGTACGAGACCGGCAGCCGGCAAGTCATCGAGGGACTCTTCGGCATGGCTAACGGCGGCCTGGTGGGTACCGGCCTGGGCCAGGGCCGGCCGGACCTGGTCCCCTTCGCCAACAGCGATATGATCATCGCCTCCATCGGCGAGGAGCTGGGCCTGATCGGGCTGTTCGCCGTGGTGCTGATGTACGTGCTGCTGTTCACACGAGGGTTCCGGGCGGCGCTCGGCACCCGGGATGCCTTTGGGAAACTGCTGGCCTGCGGACTTTCCTTCGCCATCGCCCTTCAGTGCTTCGTGGTGATCGGCGGAGTCACACGGCTGATCCCCCTGACCGGTTTGACCACGCCGTTCCTCGCCGCCGGCGGTTCGTCGCTGCTGGCCAACTGGATCATCGTGGGCCTGCTCCTGCTGATCTCCCATACGGCGCGGGGACCGGTGGACACCACCCCACTTCCACCCGGTGGCGCTGCGGAACCTGCAGGAATTGACACTCCCACCGAGGCGGTGAAACAAGCGTGAACCAAGCAATCCGTAATTCCTGGGTGGCAGCGATCGCCATGTTCGCCTTAATCTTCGGCGCCATCAGCTTCGTCCAGGTGGTGGGTGCCGATGACCTCAAAGCCAACCCCCTGAACCAGCGCGCTATTCTGCAGAATTACTGCAACGACCGCGGTGCCATCATCGTGGGCGGGAACCCCGTGGCCGAATCGGTGGAAGGCACCTCCGAGGTCTGCCAGTTCCAGCGGACGTACGCACAGCCAGCACTCTATGCAGGCATCACGGGCTACTTCTCGAAGAACTACGGTGCCACCGGCCTGGAAGTTGCGATGAACGATCAGCTGGCCGGCAGCTCAGACCAGCAGTTCTTCGACCGGATCGGCCAGCTCTTCCTGGGCAACCAGCCGAAGGGCGCCTCGGTGGAACTCACCATCGATCCCGCCATCCAGAAGCTCGCCTACGACCTCATCCCGGACGGCCAGCGGGGATCCATTGTGGTCACCAACCCCAAATCCGGCGCCATCCTGGCCATGGCGTCCAAGCCGTCCTATGACCCCAACCTGGTCGCCACCCAGGACCCCGCGGCAGAAACCACCAACATCAATGAGCTGGTCAAGGTCCCCGGCATCAACCTGAACCAGAATGTCAGCGGCCCCACAGGAGAGCTACTCGCTCCGGGATCGGTGTTCAAGCTGGTGGATACCGCTGCCGCCCTCAGCTCCGGGAAGTACAACAAGGACAGTGTGCTCCCCAATCCGGCCCAGATGCCCTTCCCGGGGATCCAGTACACGCTGCCGAACTATGCCGGGGGCAACTGCTATACCCAGGACACGGCCAGCTTTGCCTTCGCCCTGCAGCAATCCTGCAACACGCCGTTCGCCAGCATTGCCCTCGACCTGGGACGCGATGCGATCGCCGAGCAGGCGGCAAAGTTCGGCTTCGGGGAGGAGCTGGGCGATCGGCTGAAGCTCGCCTACGCCAGAGGCAGCGGCTTCCCCGATGACCTGGACGGGCCGGGCCTGGCCCAGTCTGCGATCGGCCAGAAGGACGTGCGCGCCACTCCGCTGCAAATCGCCCTGATGACCTCGGCCATCGCCAACAACGGCGTCCAGATGAGCCCCAGCCTCGTCAAGACCGTGCGGTCCCCGGACCTTCGGGTCATTGACGAGCCCCAGCCTAAAGCGCTCCGGACGTCCACCACCCCGGAAATTGCCCGGCAGATCACCGAATGGATGACCAGTGCGGTGAGCCAGGGCATCGCCCGCGGCGCGGCGGTCCCCGGTGTGCAGGTGGCCGGTAAGACCGGAACCGCTGAACTGGGCAACGGCCTGAACAACTCCTGGTTCACCGGGTTTGCCCCGGCGAACAACCCGGAGGTGAGTGTCACCATCGTCATGGAGGGCGTAGACATCACCACCGGCGCAAAGCTAACCAGTCCGAACGCGAAGAAGATTTTTGAGGCGGTGTTGAATAAGTGAGGCCTACAACGGGAATCACCCTCGGCGGCAGATTCCAGCTGACCACGCGGATTGCGATCGGCGGGATGGGAGAGGTCTGGAAGGCAAAGGACCAGGTCCTGGGCCGTATTGTCGCCATCAAGGTACTCAAGGAGGAATACACCGGCGACCCCGGTTTCCTCCAGAGGTTCCGTGCAGAGGCACGCCACACCGCTCTCCTGAACCACGTGGGCATCGCCAATGTCTTTGACTACGGCGAGGAGGATGGCTCCGCGTACCTGGTCATGGAGCTCGTCCCAGGCCAGCCGCTGAGCAGCATCATCGAGCACGAGCAGGTATTGTCCCCGGACCGGACGCTGTCCATGATGGCGCAGACCGCCCGCGCGCTTTCCGTCGCCCATGCCCAGGGGCTGGTCCACCGCGACATCAAGCCGGGCAACCTGCTGATCACCCCCGACGGCCGGGTCAAGGTCACCGACTTTGGCATCGCCCGCCTGGCCGACCAGGTCCCGTTGACGCAGACAGGCCAGGTCATGGGGACCGCCCAGTACCTGGCCCCCGAGCAGGCCACCGGCCAGACCGCTACCGGCGCCTCGGACATTTACTCACTCGGCGTGATCGGCTACGAGTGCCTCACCGGGCACCGGCCGTTCTCCGGCGAATCCCAGATCGCCATTGCCCTGGCCCAGGTCAACGACGCCCCGCCGCCGCTTCCGGAGACTCTGCCCAAACCGGTCCGCGCGCTCCTGATGTCCATGCTGGCCAAGGACCCCAAGAACCGCCCGGCCAACGCCATCAAGCTGTCCGAAGCTGCCGAGGCCATCCGCAACGGCGATATTGACGCCGCGCACGCAGCGGTTCCCGGCATGTTGCTCTTCGAGGCGACTACCGGCCCCATTACCGCACCGGTGGACATTGCCACGGCACCCACCGGCGTCATCGCCCAGAAGGACAGCAACACGACGTCGACGTCTGCTCTGCCCGTGCTTGGTGCCGCTGCCGGCGGCGCTGCAGTCGGCGCCGCGGCCGCGGGCGCAGCCACAGGAGCCGGGAGCACGCTGTCGCGTGCGGACGCCCTTGCTGCGGAGCGCAGCTGGGTGCAGGAGGAAGAGAAATACGACGACGACGAGCCGGCCGACGAGCCCGACCGTCGCGGCCGCAGCCCCTGGACGTGGCCGCTGGTCGCCTTGATCGTGCTGGTCCTGTTCGCGCTGGTGGGGTTCTTCCTGACGCAGCAGGGGATTTTTAACCCGGCCAACACCGTCACCAACTCGGCGTCCAGCAATCCGCCGTCCACCAGCGCCAGCCCGTCAAAAACGTCTGCATCCGCTACGCCTACCCCCACCCGGACCACCGACGCGCCCACTCCAACGCCCACCCCCACCACGGTGGACATCATTTCGGCGGCCTACCTCGGAAAGGACTACCGTCAGGTCCAGGGGACGCTGGAAACCATGGGCCTGTCCGTGCGGGTCATCCCGCAGCAGAGTACTTCCGCTGCCGGAACGGTGTTGCAGATCAATCCCACGGGCACCGTGCCCAAGGGGGCTGAAGTGACCGTGACCTACGCGGTGCCGGCGCCCACCAGCAGCCCGACCACTCCGCCGTCCTCGCCGGCCGCGTCTGCTGACCCGTCCGCCGCCCTGCCCAAATGCAACCCCGGCCAGCTGCCGGGATTGCCTCCTACCTGCGCGCCGTAGCCGTCAGGATTGACTGTGAATGACTCGCCCCGCACTCCGTTGCACCGGGAGGACAGCCTCCCGGTGGATAACCAGCGTGTCCTGAGCGACCGCTACGAACTCGGCGGAATCATCGGCCGAGGCGGGATGGCGGATGTCCACCGCGGAGTCGATACCCGGCTTGGCCGGACAGTTGCCGTCAAGCTTCTCCGCCCGGACATGGCCCGGGACCCGCAGTTCCAGGCGCGCTTCAAACGGGAAGCACAGTCCGTGGCGGCGCTGAACCACCCCTCGATCGTCGCCATATACGACACCGGCGAACATACGGTTCCGGATGGCTCGGAGGACAGTGTCCGGGTGCCCTACATTGTGATGGAGTTTGTCGAGGGCAGGACCATCCGCGACCTGATCCGGGCCAAGGAAGTCAGCATTGACCAGGCCATCGACTTCTGCCTGGGCGTACTCTCGGCCCTTGAATACAGCCACAAGGCGGGCATCGTCCACCGGGACATCAAACCCGCCAACGTGATGTACTGCGACGGCTCCAATTCGGTGAAGGTCATGGACTTCGGGATTGCCCGGGCCATCGCCGATTCATCCGCCACCATGACGCAGACCCAGGCCGTGGTGGGCACGGCCCAGTACCTCTCGCCCGAGCAAGCCCGGGGCGAAACGGTGGATGCGCGCAGCGACCTCTACTCCGCAGCGTGCCTGCTGTACGAAATGCTCACCGCCCGCCCGCCCTTCATTGGTGACAGCCCGGTTTCCGTGGCGTACCAGCACGTCCGGGAAATCCCGGAGCCCGCGAGCAGCGTGAACCCGGAGGTTTCGGCCGCACTGGACAGTGTCCTGGCCAAGGCTTTGCAGAAGAACCGGACGGACCGTTTCCAGGACGCGGCCGCCTTCCGGCGTGCTCTGCGCGCCGCCCGGGCGGGTGTGTCCGTGCCCGCGATGGCTGCAACTGAAGCCCCCACCGATCCCAACGACCACGTCCCGACGCCGGAACGCCCGCCCGCAACAGAAGCGTTCGGGCTCACCGGTGCCGGCTTCCTGGACGATGCCCCCACGGGGCGTTACGGCCTCACTGACACGCACGACGACGGGGCAACACTTCCGGTGCGCGCGGCCACATCCAGCGGGCTCCGGGAAGCGGACGAACTGCCCCTGGGCTTCGCGCCGGAACGTGAGCGGACCGCGCGGCAGAAGTCCCGTCGTCGTACGTGGATGGCTACCCTGGTGATCTTCACCCTGCTGATCCTTGGCGGCGGCGGTCTCTGGCTGTACAACACCGTGAACCGCCCCGCGCCCCCGCCACCCAAGGTGGAGGTCCCCGCGGTGGCGACCCTGACGGAGTCGGCGGCCCTGCAGGAACTTTATGGTGCCAACCTGCGTCCGCAGATCAAACGGAACAAGCACGAAACCATTCCCAGCGGTACGGCCATCGGCACGGACCCGGTGGCTGGAACCTCGGTTGATCCCAACGCGGAGGTGATCCTGAACATCTCTGAGGGCCCAAGCGCGGTCAAGATTCCGGAGACCTTACCGGGCCAAACGGAGGCAGCGGCCCGGGACATCCTGCGCCAAAGCGGCCTGAAGGGCGCCGCGTCCACCACCACCGCCAACAGCGCCACCGTTCCTGCCGGCAGGGTGATTACCACCAGCCCGGCGCCGGGCCAGATGGTGGGCGTGGGCACCACGGTGGAGATCGTGATCTCCACCGGCAAGGTGTCCATGCCTGAACTGCGCGGCCGCATGCGTGTCGAGGCCGAAACGGCGCTGAAGGAACTTGGCCTGGTCCCCAACGTCCAGGAAGTGGAGAACTCCCAAGTGGAGGCAGGCCGGGTGACAGATCAAAGCGACCCCGTGAACGCCGCCGTCGATCAGGGCAAGACCATCAATATTGTGGTGGCCAAGGAACCGGCCCCACCGCCCACACCAACGCCAACCGCCACGCCCACAGCCACCAAAAAGGGCTGACCCTCCACCCGCTCCTAAAAGCAACGCGGGGTCACTTCGCGCCCATGTTCCCTTCGGGATGGGCGCGAAGTGACCCCGCGTTGTTCGCGTGTGCCTGTCAGTGCTGGATAAGCGGGCTCAGCGTGGCGGCCCGGGCGGCCGCTCCCGCCATTCCGAGGGACTCGAGCCAGTTGCCCAGCATCTGGTAGCCGCCTTCGGTCAGGACCGACTCCGGGTGGAACTGTACCCCGCACAGCGGTGCAGTGCGGTGCTGCAGGCCCATCACGACGCCGGTCGCTGTTTCGGCGGTGATCTCCAGGACGTCGGGGATGGTGTCCCTTACCGCTGCCAACGAGTGGTAGCGCGTCGCTATCACGGGGGAGGGGAGCCCGGCGAAGACGCTGGTGCCGTTGTGCTCCACCAGCGACGTCTTGCCGTGCATCAGCTCCGGCGCGTGGGTCACTGTGCCGCCGTAGGCTTCAGCCAGGGCCTGGTGGCCCAGGCAGACTCCGAACATGGGCTTGTTGTTCGCGCCGCACCACTTGATCAGTTCGATGCACACGCCGGCTTCGGCGGGGTTCCCCGGACCGGGTGAGATGAGGACGCCGTCGCGCGTTTGGGCCATCTCGGTGGCTTCAGCGAGGGTTACGTCATCGTTGCGGACAACAGTGGTCTCGGCGCCGAGCTCCTGGAGGTAGCCCACCAGGGTGTAAACAAAGCTGTCGTAGTTGTCTACGACCAGGATTTTGGTTGTGGTCATGGCTGGCTTGCAGAACCAATCGTTGAGTCGGTGAATGCGGTGAACCCGGACATCCAGGGGAACAGGAACTGAACCATCAGGATCAGTGCGCCGGCGATGAGCACCAACGAGGTGAAGATCCGCAGCCAGAGGGGGCCCGGCAGGTGGCGGAAAATCCAGCCGTACATACTCAGCTTCCTCCCACCGCTGCCGCCACCTGGGCGGCGATTTCTGCCGGTGGTCCCGCCGAAGCAGGCCGCCAGCTGTCCAGCTGCGCGTAGGCGATGATGCGTTCCTCGGCGCCGAAACGCGGATTGCAACTGGTCATGGTGAGAAAGCTTTCGGTGGGAGTG
This sequence comes from Pseudarthrobacter sp. RHLT3-21, assembly GCF_059383495.1. Taxonomy (NCBI): domain Bacteria; kingdom Bacillati; phylum Actinomycetota; class Actinomycetes; order Micrococcales; family Micrococcaceae; genus Pseudarthrobacter; species Pseudarthrobacter sp. RHLT3-21. Next base: position 264,374 of record NZ_JBWZCI010000005.1, on the reverse strand, counting down.
ACGCCGGGGCGGGTGGGGACCGGTTCCAGGACATCGGTCCGGTCCGGCATCACAATCTGGTTGTTGCGGAAGACATAGGTGTAGTAGCCGTCCTTGGTCTGGACGTAGATTTTATCCCCCGGGACAAGGGTGTGGATGTTGTCCAGGACGGCACCATGCGTTTGCCGGTGACCGGCCACGGCGAAGTTCCCGACGGCGCCCGGCATCGCCGTGTTGGCGTAATGGCCAAGCCCCAGCGTATCCAGGACGTCCCCGGTGGTTCCCTGGACGATGGGCCGGGTGTAGCTGGGGCCAAACCGGGGGATGTACATGATGCCGATGGTGCCGGCATGGCCTGGCGCTGCGGAAACTGCCGGGAGTCCGTAATCCACGGGCGCTGCCGCTGGGTCCGGTTCCGGGACTGCGGGCACTGTACCGCCGAGCCCCTGGGCGAATTCCTTGATGACCGCACTCTGTTTGGCGTCGGATTCGATGTTGGTCCACCACAGCTGCCAGCCCACAAAGAGCAGGAGAATAATGCCGGCCGTGATGAGCAGTTCGCCGAGCACCTGCACGGTCCCACGCAGAATAGTGGCGCCTGTGCCCGGAACAACGGCGGGCCTCGCCTTCTCCTGCAATACCACGCGCTCTCCTCCGGGTGGCCGCGATGGGCGTTTGAGTGCCCTGAACTACGGCTAGAATTGACTGCTAGTAAGAATCCAGATTTGACCAAGATCGCGCAGACCGCTGGCAACTTCCTTCTTGCAGGATATCAAGCCCGCGACGCCGAGCTTGCTCCAGTCCGCCAAGGAGTGCACGTGCCCGAGTCAAAGCCACGCAAGAAGACTTCCAGCGCCTCGCAGCCCGCTTCCGGGGCGCAGACGTATAAGCCCAACGCTGTCTGGTTCAAGCCGGTGATGTTCGGCCTGATGATTATCGGGCTCTTCTGGATCATCACGTTCTACATCAGCGAGGGCCGGTTCCCTGTCCAGGCCTGGGAGTCGTGGAACATCGTGGCCGGCTTCGGCATTGCCATCATCGGCTTCCTGATGACCACCCGCTGGCGTTCCTGACGCTGGCTGCAGGTCCCGTATGACTCCCGCGGCCACCGCCCAGCCCCGAAACGAGGGTGTGGACGGAACCGTACTGGGCGACGACGGCCTGGCCCGTCCGCCGTGGGCGGCCGCGGATCCGCTGTTGCGCGAGTACTACGACTCCGAATGGGGCGTGCCCGTCCGCGACGAACAAGGCCTCTACGAACGTATCTGCCTTGAAGGCTTCCAGGCAGGGCTCTCCTGGGCAACCATCCTCCGAAAGCGCCCTGCCTTCCGTCAGGCCTTCCTCGACTTCCAGCCGGACGCAGTTGCCGCCTTTACGGATGCGGATGTTGAGCGTCTGCTCCAGGACCCCGGCATCGTCCGTAACCGGCTCAAGGTCCGCGCCGCCATCACCAATGCCCAGGCCACCATCGCGCTTCGCGAGCGGGAAGGCCTGGTTGACTTCGTCTGGCAGTTCCAGCCCCGAACCACTCCCCGGCCGGTCACGCACGCGGAGATCCCCACTCAGTCACCGGAATCGGTGGCGCTGTCCAAAGCGCTGCGGAAGCAAGGATTCTCGTTCGTAGGCCCCACCACCATGTTCGCGCTGATGGAAGCCATCGGCATGGTGGATACCCATCTCCTGGACAGCCACCGGCGCGGTTCCTCAGGAGTCTGGACCGGCTGATCGGGCGCCCCCGGCCAGCTGACCGGATGCCCCGCCGGGCAGGTTCTCCCCAGCTGTTGGAAAAGTTATCCACAATGTGCATAACTTTCCTGGTGCCAGCAGCGACAGCCGCCCCTGCAGGCCATGACGCACGGGACCGGATCCAAGGATCTCGGAGGGACAGTTATTAACAGTGTGGATTAGCTGTGGATAATTCACACTGTTAGTAACTGTCGAAAAGCGTCGTCTTTGAGCTCCGCCGCACGGGAGCCCCCTCAGCTTTCCGCTAAGAACCTGGGGCCTCTCGGCTGTCCGTCACCGGCCCGGGGCCCGCTCAGCGGTCCCGGCGGACCGGATGGTGGCTGGTGACGGACACCCGGTTAAAGGCATTCATGGTGATGACCAGCCAGCTGACCACCGAAAATTCATCGGCGCTGAGGTGCTGACGGGCAAATCCTTCATCCAGCTCGCGGGCCCGGTGGTCAGGCAACTCGGTGATGCATTCGGCCAGGGCCAGAGCCGCGCGCTCCTTGTCCGTGAACAGGGCCGTCTCCCGCCATGCAGGCAGGACAGCAAGCCGCTGGTGGCTCTCCCCGGCCTCCACGGCGTCCCGCACATACATATCGAGGCAATAGGCGCAGCCGTTGAGCTGGGAGGTCCGCACGTTGAGCAATTCAATGGTCTTGCGGTCAATCCCGGCCGCGTCGGCGGCTTCGCGCACTTTCAGCCCCAGCCCGTTAAGGGCACGCCATACCGCGGGGTGCTGCTTGTCGAGGAAAATGTGCTGGGTGGTGGCGGCGGTGCTCAAAGCGGTCCTCCTGGTTGGAAGCCTGTTGGGTCGGTGCTGCGTACGAACACCCTCGCACACTCGGGAGTTTTCCACTTACTAACACTGGACTACCCACAACTTATCCACAGTTGTGGACAACAATCCACAGGCCGGCTCGGGAGGCCCCTTCAGGGGCCCCACTCTGGGAAACAATGAAGTGTAGCTACATGTCCGTAAGTTATTAACACTGTGAACAACCCTGTTGATACACGCAGCCCGGATCCCCTCCTATTGGCCTGAAACGCGGGAAATGGCCAAGATATCCACAGACCGGGCATAAAGGGGTGGTTTTTCCACTTAACCACAGGCGCATCCCCAGGTGTTTTCCACAATTGTGGAAAACGGGAGGCCCAAAACCGGGAAATGAGCGGACATCCGGGAGCAGGGGAACATCGAAATCCTGAACTACACCAGTGTAAGTTACCAACAGTGTGGATAACCCCTGTGGATAACTCCATCCGTCGGTGCGACCGTCGATGAGAGCCCACCGGGGCGCCGAGCGGACCCCTCACGCAGCACGAACTCGCCCGGCGGACGAATACCGGCCCATCACAGATGAGGGTGTAGCCGCAGGCGGTGCGTTCGACAGCGACACGGCAACCGGCATCATGCCGGTTGCCCGCCGCGTCACCGGCGTGATATCTTCCCGGTAATCGTGATCAGTCGGCAGGAGGTGAGACCCATGAACGCAGTATCCGCACTGGGCGCTCCCCGCAGTCCACGATCGCGCGACTGAGTTAGTCGCCACCGGGAGCGCCCAAACAGGCAATTCGCGAAAGGCGACTCCCATGAACACAACACCTTCTTCAACTCTGCACTTCACCTCGACGACGGCCTCCGACCGGCCGAGGTCCGACCAGGATCAGCCGCAGGTCGACGCCACAAGGCGGGTGCGCGCCGCGGGTGAGCGGGCGTTGGTCCTCGGTGGTGGCGGATCGGCAGGCAACGCGTGGTTGATCGGCGTCATCGCCGGCCTGTTCGATGCCGGGCTGGATGTGACCGAGGCTGACCTGATCATCGGGACGTCGGCCGGCTCGACGGCCGCGGCCCAGATAACTGGCGCGACCCCGACCCAACTGCTTGCCGGCATCCTTGCCGCTGCGCCCCAGCAACGGACCGGTCCGGCCGGATCCGACCGAGGACGCGTTCCGATCAGGCCGGTGGCGGACCATATGGAGAGAACGAGCAAGATCATCGCCGCCGCTGAGGATGCGGCTGACATGCGCCGCAGAATGGGCGCGGCGGCACTCGCCATGGATGCGTCGTCGGACGGTTCCGGGCAAACACAGTGGCGCGCTACCGTCGCCGCGCGGCTGCCCAGCCAGCACTGGCCGGAACGAACGGTGCTCATCACCGCGGTCGATGCCCAAACCGGTGAACCGGTCGTCTTCGACCGCCACAGCGGAGTCGACCTGGTTGACGCCGTCGCCGCCAGCTGTGCCAGTGGCCCTCCCCACCGTATCGGCGACAACCGATACATCGATGGCGGCTATCGACGCAACGAGAACGCTGATCTGGCAGCCGGATACCAGCGGGTGCTGGTGCTGTCACCATTCGGCGGCAGAACACGGACGCCGTTGGAGTGGGGCATGCATCTTGCAGCACAGGTCGACGAACTACGCGCACGCGGCAAGAGAGTCGAAACGATCTTCCCGGACAGCAGCTCCGAGCACATGTTCGGCGCCAATGCGATGGACCTGTCCCTGCGTCCGCCCGCTGCTCTGGCTGGATACAACCAAGGCAGAGCCCTTGCCGAGCAGCTCACCGAATTCTGGCGCTGACGCCCACGAAACCAGTCGACTCGGTAGGTGTGACGGCACCTGCTCATGCTCGGATGGCCGACGGGCGCGACGCACCTCGCGCTAGCTTGGTACGCCCTGACCTGGGCTCGTTCTGCCGTCTTGACGAACTCGGCCTGCAGGTCATGGGTCAACGGATCGAGCCCGGCTGTGCGGTGTTGGCCTGCCGGGTCGTCGAGACCGACGAGTTCGCCCGGTGGTGTCGCCGCTGCGGATGCAAGGCTGCGCCGTGCGACAGCGTGACCCGGCGGCTGGCGCATGAGCCGCCGGGTGGCGCCCGACGACACCTCCGCGGCAGCGCCCTCGGATTCCGGAACCTGACGAACTACATTCGCACCCTCGTTGCTCGAAGCCGGCGGATTCAGGCCCCGACTACACCCTCGATCATGACAAGCCCGAATACCGCGGCGGCCTCCACCAGCCCAATTCAAGACCCCGGTGTCCGCTGGACACCGGGGTCTTGAATTGGGCTGGTGGAGGTGGGGCTGGGGATCCGGGCGGTCAGCCGGCCGTGACGCGGAGCCAGCTCACCAGGGCCAGCAGGAGGACCACCGCGGCGAGTCCGGCGGCGTGCAGCAGGCCCTGCCGCGGGCCGCGGGGAGTGTATGCAATCACGGCAGCGCAGAGGGCGCCCGTGACCAGCCCGCCCAGGTGCGCCTGCCAGGCGATCTGGGGGACCACAAATCCAATCACGCCGTTGATGGCGATCAGGATCCACAGTTGCCGCGTATCTCCGCCGCGTTTCCGCTGCACCAGGAGCATCGCCCCGAAGAGTCCAAAGATGGCACCCGAGGCGCCCACCACTCCGGCAAGAGGCACGCCGGGCACGTACCCGGGAGTCAGGAGAAGGTAGCCGACGGAGCCGCCGATGGCGGAGATAAGATACAGGGCCAGGAAGCGGACCCGGCCCAGGAGCGGTTCGAGTGCCTGACCGAAAATCCACAGCATGTACATGTTCAGCACAATGTGGAGGATGAATCCTTGGGAGTGCAGGAAAGCCGCCGTCAGCATCCGCCAGGGTTCGAACTCACCAAATTCGGGAGTGGCAAACACATTGGCGAACGCCAGGTTCTGGTAGATCCACTCGCCGGGAACCACCCATTGCAGAACGTACATCACCGCGCACACGGCGATGATTCCAAACGTCACCACGGGCTTGCCGGTTGCCGCGGCGCCGCCGTAGACAGTCTTGACTGCCGGCGTCGCCCGCTTGGTTTCGTTGACGCAGTCAACACACTGGAATCCGACGGCGGCCGCCCGCTGGCAGTCCGGGCACGCTGGGCGCCCGCAGCGCTGGCAGCGCACATAGGAGGGCCTGTCCGGGTGCCTGGGGCACACCGGAACCTGCGCGGACGGCTCGGCCGCCGGAATTCCGTAGCTCATGCGATGGGTTAGAGCTGCTCGATGTCGATGCTGTTGATGGTGACGTCCTCAACCGGGCGGTCACCCATGCCGGTGCGGACGCCCTCGATGGCGTCGACGATCTTCTTGGAGTCCTCGTCAGCAACCTCGCCGAAGATGCTGTGCTTGCCCTGCAGCCAGTCGGTGGGGATGGTGGTGATGAAGAACTGTGAGCCGTTGGTGCCCTTGCCTGCCTGGAGGCCGGCGTTGGCCATAGCCAGCTTGTAGGGGGCATTGAAGCTGAGTTCGGGGTGGATCTCGTCGTCGAACTTGTAGCCCGGTCCGCCCACGCCACGGCCCAGCGGATCGCCGGCCTGGACCATGAAGTCCTTGATGATGCGGTGGAAGATGGTGCCGTCGTACAGCGGCGTGCCCGTCTTGTCCTCGCCGGTCTCGGGGTGGGTCCAGGCCTGCTCACCGGTGGCCAGGCCAACGAAGTTCTTGACCGTCTTCGGCGCATGGTTGCCGAAGAGATTAACGACGATGTCGCCGAGGCTGGTGTGGATGGTTGCTTTTGCAGTTGCGATTGCAGTCATGCCGCCTATTCTTTCACGGCAGGTCAACGCGGAAGGGGCTGGACCGGCAGTTCCGCGCTGGGTGAAATCAGCCGTAAATCCGCGGGAAGAATAGCCGGTGCAGGTCAAGGCACGTAGGCTAACAACAGAACCGTCACATTAATCGGGAGGTAGTTGTGAAGAAATCGGATCGTATTGCCCGCGACCTTGAACAGTCAGTCAACAGCGCAGTTGAGAGCGCCAAGGACTGGGCATCCCCCCGTGTGGAAGCAGCAGTGGATTGGGCCGTTCCCCGCCTGCAGCATGGCCTGGACACCGCATCTCCCAGGATCCAGGAAGGGCTCAAGACCGCCGCCCACAACCTTGCCGACGGCGTCGCAACAGTGACACCGCGCATCCAGGAGGGGCTCGCCCAGCTCGCCCCGAAAATCCACGACGCCGTTGAGGTCACGACCCCGCGCCTGTACGAGGCCCTGGACAAGGCCACCCCGGTCATCCAGAACGCCAGGGACCGCGTGGTGGTGGAATACCTGCCGCGCCTTTCGGACCAGATCGGCCACGCGTCCGACGCCGTGCACCGCACCCTGGAAAGCGCGCCGTCCCACGTGGACGCCGTTGCCCAGCGGCTTGCCGATTCCGGTGTAGTGCATTCCCTCCAGGAACAGGCACAGACGGCCGGCACCCAGCTCAAGGCCGCCGCGCACGAAGCCGGTAAGGCTGTGGGAGTCCAGATCGCCCAGCCCCAGAAGCCCAAGAAGCGCGGCTGGCTGGTGTTCGGCATCATCGCCGCGGCCGTAGCCGCCGGCGTCGCCGCCTGGAAGGCCTCCAAGCCCGTAGAAGATCCGTGGAAGACCCCTTCTCCTGTCACGCCCACTCCGGCGCCGGTTCCTGCCACCACCGTGAACGACGCCAAGGACTCGGCCGAGGAAGCAGCCAGCAAGGCTGCATCGGCCACGGCTTCGGCCGCTGACGCCGTGGCCGACCAGGCGCAGGATGTTGCCGCGGATGCGAAGGACACCGTAGAGGACGCGGCAGAGAAGGCCAAGCACGTTGCCGACGAATCGGCCGACGCGGCAGCCAAGGCGTCCACCGATGCCAAGACCGCCATCAAGAACATCGCGGCCAACATGAACGGTTCCGCGGACAAGGGCAGCAACTAGCACTCCCGGCGCGGTCGCGCCGTCCATTGAAGGGGCTCCGCCTGGTGCGGGGCCCTTTCAGTGTTTTCCCAGTGTTTGTCCGGACTGGACCCAGTCGCTGGCGGGACAAATCCCGATCGGTGCTAAATTTGAACTGATGTCAGCCGATAAATCCTCTGGGGATGCCTTGAACGACGCAGCACAGCTGCCGTGCGTGTCCATTGTGATCCCGGCCTACAACGAGGAAAGTGTCATCCGGCAGTGTCTCATCGCTGCGGTGTACCAGTCCGTGCCGGCCCACGAGATCATTGTGGTGGACAACCTCTCCACTGACCGCACCGCCGCCATTGTGGCGCAGATGCAGCTGGAGTATCCGGAAAGCCCCATCATCCTGCTCAGCCAGGACCGGGACCAGGGCCTGATTCCCACCCGGAATTTTGGCCTCAACCATGCCACCGGCGACATCCTGGGACGCATCGACGCCGATTCTGTTGTAGAGCCGGACTGGGTGGAACAGGTCCAGAAGGCCTTTTTTGACCCGTCAGTCCAGGCAGCCACCGGACCGGTGGTCTACTACGATATGCCGATGCGGCGGTTCGGGCTCAAGGCAGACGACAAGATGCGCCAGCTGATGCTCAAGCTCGCCAAGCACCAGTACCATTTCCTGTTCGGCTCCAACATGGCACTGCGCGCTACGGCATGGGAAACCATCCGGGATGAAACCTGCCGCGACGAGAAGGATGAGATGCATGAGGACATCGACCTCTCCCTGCACCTCGCCGACCACGAACTCAAAGTCCAGTACTGGCCCCAGATGGTGTCCGGGATGTCCGCCCGCCGGCTCGAGGATTCACCGCGGGATTACCGGTACTACGTGACCCGCTTCGACCGTACCTACAAGGCGCACAACGTCAAGAAAATGGCCCTCAAGGCACCCATGGTGGTGTTCTTCTCGGTTTACTTCCCGGCGAAGCTCCTGCGGGCTATCCACACGGTCAACACCGCCCAGCCTGTCCGCCGCGGCGGACAGTAAGCGCGCCTCCGAAGCACTGGCCTCAGTGGCCTGGCCTCAGTCCGTTCCGAGGTCAGCCAGACGGTCCGATGGCGGTCCGTCCGCACGCGGGCCGGAGCCTTCCCGACGTTTCCTGAAACCTGCCCGCTGTCCCAGAACCACGACGGCGAGGCCCACGAGGATGAGCCCCAGCCCGCCGTAGGTACCGGCAGGCAGAGTCTCGTGCAGAAAGACCGCGGCCAGGACGGCTGCGCCGGGGATCTCCAGCAGGATGATCATCGACACCAGCAGCGGGCTCATGGTGGCCAGCAGGTGGTTAAAGGCCGTGTGACCCACCAGTTGGGCACACACGGTGATGGCCAGGATCCCCACCCAGCCAACGGCGTCGAACCCCACCAGCGGCTGACCGCTTACGAGCGCCAGCACCGCCACAAAGGCCGCGCACATCCCATAGCAGAGCGTGGTGTACGTTCCCGTGGTCATGGTCTGGCGGGCCTTGCCGCCGGCAAGCGTGTAGAGGCCGGCCAGGGCTCCGCCAGCGACGGCCAGCAGGTCGCCCAGGAGCGCGTCAGGCGATGATCCCATGTCGAACCCGGTGATGGTGACAACGCCACCAAAGGCGATCCCCAGCCCTGCCAGTACCTGCCAGCGGTGCCTGGTTCCACGGAACAGCTGGAAGACCGCGATCCAGGCCGACTGCAGGCAGACCAGGGCCGTAGCGGCGGCCACGGAGGTGAGCTGGAGGGACGTGATGAAGCAGGCAAAATGCAAGGCCAGGGCTGCGGCGGCCAGCAGCGACCATCGGAACTCGGGGCCGGTGGTCCGGCCGAACTGCCGGGGTTCGCGGACCAGGGTGGGGGTGGCCATGACGGCAGCCCCAATGGCGTTGCGCCAGAAGGCGATGGCGAGGGCGCTGACGGTGGTGGCACCGAGGGTCGCGGCGATCAGCGGCCCGGACGACGCCACGCCCAGGACGCCAACGGCCGCAAGGAGAAAGTTCACCGGTCAACCCTCCTGTTCTGCATTAACGAAAAAGTCCCGGACAGCTTTTCGGCTGTCCGGGACTTCCTTATGGTGGAGGCACGGGGACTCGAACCCCGAACCCCCTGCTTGCAAAGCAGGTGCGCTACCAATTGCGCCATGCCCCCATAAGAAGCAACCCGTCAATCATACCCTAGAACCATGGAGCCTTTTGCAAGCCCCCGGTCCGGGAATCCGGCCTATTCGACCTTGTCGGTCGACTGGCTCCAGACTGTTTTCCGGGCCTCGGATTTCTGTGCTTTCCTGTAGAGCAGGACGCCTGCGATCGCAGCTGCAAGTACCAGCAACTTCTTCACATGCTCCCCGTTCCGGTCCCGCCTGCCGTGAAGCAAACCAAACCTTCCTTCGAACCTGCACAGGTTCCGTGGGCGTACCAGGACTTGAACCTGGGACCTCTTCGTTATCAGCGAAGCGCTCTAACCGCCTGAGCTATACGCCCCGATGCCTCATCGGGCCGAGACATGACTTTACAGCACATCCCGGCCCGATCTCAAATCGAGGCATTTTGTCGGAGAATTTCCGGTGAAATTATGGGTTTTCAGTCGTCCGTGAGGGTAACGCCGATGCCGCCAACAAGCGTTGCGGAGATGTTGTAAAGCACCGCTGAGAGCATGGAAAGCGACGTCAGCAGGACAACGTTCACCACGGCAATGATCGTGGCAAAGGAAGCCACCTGGCCCAGGGATGCGACCTTCTTCAGTTCGAAGCCGCCGCCTTCGGAGCCTGCCAGGGTGCCCAGGAGGCTGTCCACCTGGTCAAAGATTCCGGTGAGGTCCAGGACAGTCCACAGGACAATGGCGGCCACGACGGTGACGATTCCCAGCGCCACCGACAGGAGGAATGCCATCTTCAGGACCGACCAGGGATCCACCTTGCTGACCAGCAGCCGTGCACGCCTGACCTTGGCCTTGGGTGCGGGCTTGATCAGGCCGGGCTGGCCCTGCGGAGACCGTCCCTGCACTGGGCGCTGGCTGGTCTGGCCTGCCGGAACCCTGTCCTGCGCAGGGCGTTGGCCGGGGGTGGCCGGACGTTGCCCCGGCGCGCCGGCAGGGGCCGGTGGACGCTGCTGCGGACGGACGGGGGCGTTCACGCGTGGTGCAGCCGCGGGCGGCGGCGTTCCGCCGGGGACATTGCTGCTCGGTTTGGGATATGAGTCGGGATTACTCACTCGTTACCTCCGGTGTAGTCTTCGTTCGGCTCAGCGTCGCCGGAGGCGTCCTCTGACTCAACAGCCGGTGATGTTTCGGCCGTTGATGCTGACCCTGCGGATCCCTCGGGGGACCCGGCTTCTTCAGCCAACGTTACGTCATCGTCCACGGATTCTTCGCCCTCGAGGCCGCGTTCGCTGTTCCTGGCCACTTCGATGATGCGGTCGTTCTTGTCCGGCTTCGCGAAGATCACGCCCATGGTGTCGCGGCCCTTGGCCGGTACACCGGCCACTGACGAACGGACAACCTTGCCGCCTTCCATGACCACCAGGACCTCATCTTCTTCCTGGACAATCAGGGCACCTACGAGGTGGCCCCGTTCCTCCTGGTACTTGCCCACCTTGATGCCGAGGCCGCCGCGGCCCTGCAGGCGGTATTCCTCCACGGCGGTGCGTTTGGCGTACCCGCCTTCGGTGACGACAAAAACAAACGAACCATCCGTGACGACGTCGGCCGCCAGCAGTTCATCGTCCTCGCGGAACTTCATGCCCGTGACACCGGATGTGGCCCGGCCCATGGGACGCAGGGCATCGTCGGTGGCGGTGAAGCGGATGGACTGGCCCATGCGGGAGACCAGCATGAGGTCATCCGTTTCGGAGACCAGCTGGGCGGAAACCAGCTCGTCCTCGTCACGCAGGTTAATCGCGATGACGCCGGCGGAGCGGTTGGTGTCGTAGTCCTCCAGCCGGGTCTTCTTGACCAGGCCGCGCTTGGTGGCCAGCACCAGGTAAGGAGCCTGCTGGTAGTCCCTGATGTCCAGGACCTGGGCGATGTGCTCGTCCGGCTGGAAGGCCATCAGGTTGGCGACGTGCTGGCCCTTGGCATCACGGCCGGCCTCCACCAGTTCATAGGCCTTCGCCCGGTATACCCGGCCGAGGTTGGTGAAGAACAGGAGCCAGTGGTGGGTGGTGGTCACGAAGAAGTGCTCCACCACGTCGTCACCGCGGAGCTGGGCGCCCTTGATGCCCTTGCCGCCGCGCTGCTGCGACCGGTAGTTGTCGCTGCGCGTGCGCTTGACGTAACCGCCGCGGGTGATGGTGACAACCATTTCCTCTTCGGGGATCAGGTCCTCCATGGACATGTCGCCGTCGAAGCCCATCAGGATCTTGGTGCGGCGGTCATCACCGTGCTTGGCCACGATCTCGGCCAGTTCGGTGCTGATGATTTCGCGCTGGCGTTCCTCGGAGGCAAGGATCGAGTTGTACTCGGCGATCAGGGCCTCGAGTTCGGAGTGGCGGTCCTGGATCTTCTGGCGTTCCAGGGCTGCCAGGCGGCGCAGCTGCATGTCCAGGATGGCCCGGGCCTGCAGTTCGTCGATGTCCAGCAGTTGCATCAGCCCGTCGCGCGCGGCTTCGGTGGTGTTGGACGCCCGGATGAGCGCAATGACTTCGTCCAGAGCGTCCAGGGCCTTCAGGAGGGCACGCAGGATGTGCGCCTCTTCTTCGGCCTTGCGCAGGCGGTAGCGGGTACGGCGCGCAATGACGTCCATCTGGTGGGTTACCCAGTGGCGGATGAAGGCGTCCAGGCTCAGCGTGCGCGGAACCCCGTCCACGATGGCCAGCATATTGGCGGAGAAGTTGCTCTGCAGCTCGGTGTGCTTGTAGAGGTTGTTCAGCACCACCTTGGCCACGGCGTCGCGCTTGAGCACAATGACCAGCCGCTGGCCGGTGCGGCCGGAGGTCTCGTCGCGGAGGTCCGCGATGCCGGAGATCTTCCCGTCCTTGACCAGTTCGGCGATCTTGATGGCCAGGTTGTCCGGGTTGGCCTGGTAGGGCAGTTCGGTGACAACCAGGCACGTGCGGCCCTGGAGTTCCTCGACGTTGACCACGGCGCGCATGGTGACGGAGCCGCGGCCCGTCCGGTACGCGTCCTCAATGCCCTTGTGGCCGAGAATGGTCGCGCCGGTGGGGAAATCGGGTCCCTTGATACGGAGCAGCAGCTCTTCGAGCAGTTCCTCGCGGCTGGCCGTCGGATTGGCCAGGTACCACTGGACGCCGTCAGCTACTTCGCGGAGGTTGTGCGGCGGAATGTTGGTGGCCATGCCCACGGCAATGCCGGAGGAACCGTTGACCAGCAGGTTGGGGAAACGCGCCGGCAGGATGGTGGGTTCCTGGTTCTTGCCGTCGTAGTTGTCCTGGAAGTCGACGGTTTCCTCGTCGATGTCCCGGACCATCTCCATGGCCAGCTGGGACATTTTCGTTTCGGTGTACCGCGGGGCGGCGGCACCGTCATTGCCCGGCGAACCGAAGTTGCCCTGGCCCAGGGCCAGCGGGTAGCGCATGGTCCAGTCCTGGATCAGGCGGACCAGCGCATCGTAGATCGCGGTGTCGCCGTGGGGGTGGTACTGGCCCATGACCTCGCCCACCACACGGGCGCACTTGTTGAATGATCGTTCCGGCCGGTAACCGCCGTCGAACATCGCGTACAGGACGCGGCGGTGCACGGGCTTGAGGCCATCGCGCACGTCCGGAAGGGCACGGCCCACAATAACGGCCATGGCGTAGTCCAGGTACGAGCGCTGCATTTCCGTCTGCAGGTCCACCTGCTCCACACGGTCAACCAGCACGTCGCCTTCAAGAACGGTTTCCGGGAGATCGGCGGATTCCGCCGGGTTCTCGGGTGTCTCGTCACTCATCGTTTATATTTTCCGTTTCAGGTATATGTCGGACTTGGAATATCTACTCGGTGAACCGGTCAGATATCCAGGAACCTGACGTCCTTGGCGTTCTGCTGGATGAAGTTTCGGCGGGACTCCACGTCTTCGCCCATCAGTGTGGAGAAGGTCTGGTCCGCTGCCAGGGCATCGTCCATGGTGACCTGCAGGAGGGTCCGGTGGTCCGGGTCCATGGTGGTGTCCCACAGCTCGGTGTAGTCCATCTCGCCCAGGCCCTTGTAGCGCTGGATGCCGTTGTCCTTCGGAATACGGCGGCCGGCCGCCTGCCCGGACAGGAGCTTGGCATCGCGCTGCTTGTCACTGAAGACGTAGTCGTGCGGCGCGTTGGACCACTTGATCCGGTACAGCGGGGGCTGCGCCAGGTAGACATAGCCGTTTTCGATCAGCGGGCGCATGTAGCGGAACAGCAGCGTCATAAGCAGCGTGGTGATGTGCTGGCCGTCAACGTCAGCATCGGCCATCAGCACGATCTTGTGGTACCGGAGCTTGCTGAGGTCGAAGTCCTCGCCGATGCCGGTGCCGAATGCGGTGATCATGGACTGGACCTCGGTGTTGCCCAGGGCCTTGTCCAGCCGGGCCCGCTCCACGTTCAGGATCTTGCCGCGCAGCGGCAGGATGGCCTGGGTTTCAGGGTTGCGGCCGCGCTTGGCGGAACCGCCGGCGGAGTCGCCCTCCACGATGTACACCTCGCAGCGGGCGGGATCCTTCGAAGAACAGTCGGACAGCTTGCCGGGCATCCCGAAGGATTCCAGCGGGCTCTTGCGGCGCGCATTGTCACGGGCCTTCCGGGCAGCCATCCGGGCCTGGGCCGCGGAAATGGCCTTGCGGATGACATCGCGGGCGGGGCCGGGGTTGCGTTCCAGCCAGTCGCCCAGGCCGTCGGTGACAACGCGCTGCACGAAGCCCTTGACCTCGGAGTTGCCGAGCTTGGTCTTGGTCTGGCCCTCGAACTGCGGCTCGGCCAGCTTCACCGAGATGACCGCCGTGAGGCCTTCACGGATATCGTCACCGGTGAGGTTGTCGTCCTTTTCCTTGATGATGCTCTTCTCCCGCGCGTAGCGGTTGATGAGCGAGGTCATCGCGGCGCGGAAACCCTCTTCGTGGGTGCCGCCTTCGTGGGTGTTGATGGTATTGGCGTAGGTGTGGACGCTCTCGGAATACGCGTTGGTCCACTGCATCGCCATTTCCAGCGCGATGTGCCGTTCCGTGTCCTCGGTTTCGAAGGAAATGACGTCCTCGTGGACCACATCAACCTTTTTGCCCGAGTTCAGGTGCTTCACATAGTCCAGCAGGCCGTCGTCGTACTGGTACACCACGGTGCGGTGCTCGGCGGTGACTTCTCCTTCGGTGACCACAGCGTCAAGGTCAAGGTCCTCATTGGCGTCCGCATTCGACGCTGCGGTGCGCTCGTCTGTGAGGGTGATCCGCAGGCCCTTGTTCAGGAAGGCCATCTGTTGGAAGCGGGCGCGGAGCGTCTCGAAATCAAATTCCGTGGATTCGAAGATTCCCGCGTCCGGGTAGAAGGTCTGGGTGGTGCCGGTGGTGTCGCTCTCTTCGCCCTGGACCAGCCCGCCCTGGGGCTTGCCGCCGTCGGCGAAGGACATCCGCCAGACGTTGCCCTGCCGCCGGACTTCAGTGTCCACCCTGCTGGACAGCGCGTTCACCACGGAAATACCCACACCGTGGAGGCCGCCCGAGACCGCGTAACCGCCGCCGCCGAACTTGCCGCCGGCGTGCAGGATGGTCATAACAACTTCAACAGTGGGCTTGTGCTCGGTCGGATGCATGTCCACCGGGATTCCGCGGCCATCATCAACAACTTTGACGCCGCCGTCAGCCTGCAGGACTATCTCGATGTGCGTGCAGTACCCGGCCAGCGCCTCGTCAACAGAGTTGTCCACCACTTCATAGACCAGGTGGTGCAGGCCGCGCGGGCCAGTGGAGCCGATGTACATGCCCGGGCGTTTCCGGACGGCTTCGAGGCCCTCAAGCACGGTGATGTCGCTAGCGCCGTATTCCCGGGGTGTCACGGCCTCCGCCGGCGTATCGGGGGTAGGTACGTCCTCCGCTGCGCGTTCCACTGCCTGGGTATCTGTATTGTCGTTAGCCACAGGTGCTGTCGACTCCTCTTTTTCGATGATGGCCGGCGTCGGCCTTCCATGGGAAAGCATCCGCCAACAGGCACAAGCTGATGGCGCTGACGGATACGTCGACGTGCGGGACCGAAGTCCGCCTGCGGAGAGCGTGCGGAAAACGGACTCAGTCAACGTTTCACCGGCGCCCAGTTATCTGTTGTGATTCTATCGTGAAATGGGCGTCAAACTCGCATTCCGGCGGGCGTCGCGGGAGCGGGATGTGCCGATGCGAGGCCATTGATCCCGCCTAGGGCGCCCTCGAGGTCCCGTCTCCGGGTTCCTATACGCCCCAAGGGCGTTAGACCGCCCTACACGCCGCCGGACGAATATTCAAGAGCCGACGGCGGCGGCTAGCCGTAGGTATCGCGCGGCCCGCGGCCGTTGACGGTACGTCCGCCCTTGCGCCAGCTGGGTGCCGACGGTCCGAGCACCTGGATACTGGTGACAACGCCGTCGCCCAGTTCCGTGCGGAATTTCTCCAGCAGGCTGATACTCAGCAGCCGCAGCTGGGTGGCCCATGCGGTCGAGTCGCAGCGCACGTGAAGGGTGGTATCGGTGAAGCTCTCCGGGGTGCAGTGCGCTGAAATCTCAGGTCCAACCAGCGTGGCCCACTCTGCCATGACCGACCCCACCGCTACCGGCGAGCTCCAGCCACGTTCAGCCACGAGGCGTCCCACGACTTTGCCGAGTCCCAAGGGATCACGGCCGGTGGAGTGGAACTGGCTGAAGCCCCGGGTGTCCCTGATGCCGCGCTTTGTCTTAGCGGCGCCGGCCTTTGGGGGTGCCTTTCGGCGGATTTCGCCGCGCGCGGCCGCGGCCTCGCGCATGCGGTTCAGCGCCGCCTGCGGCGCATCGATGTTGTCAGGATCCCGGCCGGGCTGCAGCCCGCCCTTTTCATCCTTGTTCATCGATTCCTCCAGGAATGACCTTCACCCGCCGGCCGGAGAGTTCCTCCGGAATATCGGCGTCAACGGCGGCGGTCACCAGGACCTGTTCCGCGCCGGAGACTATTGCCGCCAGTTTACGCCGCCGCTGTACATCCAGCTCGGCGAAAACGTCGTCGAGGATGAGGATCGGGGCAGACCCGCCGGTCCGGGCGTCATCGAGCATGACGTAATAGGAGGCGAGCCGGAGGGAGAGGCACATGGACCATGTTTCACCATGCGAGGCATATCCCTTGGCAGGCGCTTCGCCGAGGATCAGTTCCAGCTCATCCCGGTGCGGCCCCACCAGGGAGATTCCACGTTCAAGTTCCTTGCGGCGGGAGGCTGCGAAGGCCTGGACATAGCGCCCGGTGAGGTCCTCAATGGTGAGATCCCGGAGGTCTTCGACAGCGGCGGACTCCACCGCCAGCAAACCTCCGCCGGCACCCGTTGCCGAACCGCCGTCGTCGTCCATCAGGTTTTGGAGGGTGGACCGGTAGAGGGCGTTGGCCTCCTTGGAACCATCCGTGAGCTGGGCATATGCCTTGGCCAGATGCGGGCGCAGCAGTTCCACCAGCGCCAGCCGAGCGTGCAGCAGCTCAGCGCCCGCCCGGGCCATGTGCTGGTCCCAGACATCGAGGGTTGCTTCATGCCCTGCAGTGAATTTTCCGGCCCGGGCGGATTTGAGCAGGGCGTTGCGCTGCTTGAGGACACGGTCGTAGTCCGTGCGCGTCGCCGAATGCCGCGGCATGAGGCTGACCAGCAGCTCGTCGAGGAACCGGCGGCGGTTGGACGGATCTCCCTTGACCAGCGCCAGGTCCTCGGGGGCGAACAGCACAGTCTGGCAGATCCCCAGGAGATCCCTGGCCCGGACCGGATTGCTGCGGTTGATGCGCCCCCGGTTCGCCCGGCTGGCGTTGATCTCAAGTTCCAGGACCGTGGTCTGTTCGCCGCGGACCAGGCGGGCCCGGACCATCGCGCGGTCCGTGCCGAACCGCAGGAGCGGGGCGTCGGAACTGACCCGGTGCGAGCTGAGGGTGGCCAGGTACCCGATGGCCTCCATGAGGTTGGTTTTGCCGATGCCGTTTGCCCCGACGAGCACGGTTACCCCCGGTTCGAGGGGAAGGTCAACCTGGGCGTAGCTGCGGAAGTCAGTGAGCGAAAGGTGTTCTAGGTACACGCGGTGTTCGACAATTCTCGGAACCGGCGGGTCCCGGGGTGGATGTTACTTGGCGGGACGGGTGGCATGCCCGCCGAACTGGTGACGCAACGCTGAAACCATTTTCATCGCGGGCGAGTTTTCTTCGCGGGAGGAAAAGCGCGCGAAGAGTGCAGCTGTGATGGCAGGTGCCGGAACAGCGTTGGCAATGGCTTCC
This sequence comes from Pseudarthrobacter sp. RHLT3-21, assembly GCF_059383495.1. NCBI lineage: Bacteria > Bacillati > Actinomycetota > Actinomycetes > Micrococcales > Micrococcaceae > Pseudarthrobacter > Pseudarthrobacter sp. RHLT3-21. The sequence goes on along the minus strand of NZ_JBWZCI010000005.1, from coordinate 246,639 downwards.
TCAACGGTCCAGCGTCCCTCGCCCGAGTCCTCGACGTAGTCATCGATGGATTCGAGTCCCGGGTCCTCGTCCAGCGCCTTGATCATCAGGTCCAGCAGCCAGGACCGGACCACGGTGCCCTTCTGCCAGGCGCGGAATGTACCGGGCAGATCGTCAACAATGTCCTTGGCGGCCAGCAGTTCGTAGCCTTCGGCGTAGGCCTGCATCAGACCGTATTCGATGCCGTTGTGGACCATCTTGGCGTAGTGTCCGGCACCGATTCCGCCAACGTGGACAAAGCTGTCCGCCCGCTCACCTTCGGGACGGAGCACATCAAAAACCGGCAATGCCCGCTCAATATCGGCGGCGTCGCCGCCGGCCATGAGTCCGTACCCGTTCTGGAGGCCCCACACCCCGCCGGAAACACCGCAGTCGGCGAAACGGATGGCCTTCTCAGCCAGCGCGGCACCATGTTTCTGGTCCTCGGTGAAACGGGAGTTGCCGCCGTCGATCACCAGGTCACCGGCGTCCAGCTTGTTCCCAAGTTCGGTGATGACGGCATCGGTGATGTCGCCGGACGGCACCATGACCCAGATCAGCCGCGGAACCGGAACGGCCGCAATCAGCACATCCACGGAGGAAACATCGGTGATCTCCGGGTTGCGGTCAAAACCCGTGACCTCAATGCCGCCCTTGCGCAGACGTTCGCGCATGTTGAAACCCATCTTGCCAAGGCCGATCAGTCCAATATGCACGTGGGTCTCTTTTCTGCGCGGGGTTGGCTGTTGCTGGACGGGGCAGCCCAACTAGGTCGCACTAAGTGTCGTTATGAGCGCCCATAACGACGTTTTCTGCTACCTAGTTGGGGAGGCGGACCGGCATAACCAGGTAACGGTAGTCGTCCTGGTCTTCACCGTCGGCGTCTACCTGAGCCGTGATCATGGCGGGCTTCGGCGCCGTGGTGAAGGAGAACCTGACGTACTTCGTTTCGATGACGCTCAGGCCTTCCACCAGGTAGTGGGGGTTGAAGGCGACGGTGATGTCGTCGCCGGAGAGCTGGGCTTCGAGCTCTTCGGAGGCTTGGGCATCTTCGCCTGTGCCGGCATCCAGGTGCAGCAGTCCTTCCGTGAAGGCGAGGCGAACCGGTGTGTTGCGTTCGGCTACCAGCGACACACGGCGTACGGCCTCCACAAGTTCCTGCGTCTGAACGGTTGCGTGAATGGGGGTGGAATCCGGGAACAGCGAACGGATCTTGGGGTAATCGCCATCCACGAGCAGCGAGGTGGTAGTTCGTCCGCCGCTTTCGAAACCGATCAGGCGGCTGTCATCGTCCGCAAGAGCGAGGTTGATGTCGCCGCTGTTCCCAAGAGTCTTGGCCACTTCGTTCAGGGTTTTTGCCTTGACCAGTGCACTGGTGGAAATTCCCGGAGTGGTGGGCTTCCACGGCACTTCGCGCATAGCCAGACGGTAGCGGTCGGTGGCCAGAAGGGTGATGAGATCGTCCTCGATCTCCATGCGGACGCCGGTGAGGATAGGGAGGGTGTCATCCTTGCTGGCCGCAATGATCACCTGTGACACAGCCTGGGCAAAAGCGTCACCCGGGACCGTGCCGCTGATGGCGGGCAACGCGGGCAGCGGCGGGTATTCGGCCTCGGGCATGGTGGCCAGGTGAAAGCTGCTGCGGCGGCAGGTCAGCGTCACTTTGTTGCCGTCGGTCTCCACGAGAACCGGAGCTGAAGGAAGGCTTCGGCAGATGTCGGCGAGGAGGCGTCCGGAAACGAGGATGGTTCCCTCAGCGGTGATGTCCGCCGGGATTTCAAGCCGTGCCGAGGTCTCGTAGTCAAAGCTCGAGAGGCTGACAGTGCCGGCTTCAGCCTTGAGGAGCAGGCCTGACAGCACTGGAACCGGCGGCCGCGGAGACAACGACCGGGCTGTCCAGGTGACGGCTTCTGCCAGGACGTCCCGTTCGACTCTGAACTTCACGGAAGGGTGCCGCCTTTCATTGCTGCTGCCTTGTCTGAACCGGAAACTCCCACAGGGAGCCCAAAAGTAGTGGCGCCCCAACAACGGAACCTGCATGGTTCTTCGATTGCTGAACCACAAAGAAACCCGAGGATGGGAGCGCTGCTGACAGCTTAGCCGGAAGACGGCTGATTAACCCATCCCCGGTCAGGACGCCTGGGGTCCGGAGGCCCTTGGGCCTGGGCCGGTTCAGGGTGCGGATCGAGATTGTTATTTGAGGGAAATCAATTTCTTGGGATTAGTAGTGTTAATAACTGCTGTGGATACTGTGGATAACTCGATCCGGCCGCAGGATCCAGCGGTTAAGCCCTGTTCATGGATTGTGGGCGAAGCAGGTTTTAAACAGGCTGTGGATGGGGATAACAATTTTTGGGTTTTCGCTGATCCACAGGCGCCTTAAGGGTTTTAAGCCCATTAAGCGTGGTTGTCCCCTTAAGGATCCACAGGGTTATCCACATGCACCTGTTAATAAGGTACAGAGGCGGCGGCTCAGGAGTTGCGCTGCTGCTGCTTGATCCTGTTGGTGAGTTCGGTGACCTGGTTGTAGATCACACGACGTTCAGCCATGAGCTCACGGATCTTGCGGTCTGCGTGGATCACCGTGGTGTGGTCGCGGCCTCCGAGTTCCTGGCCGATCTTCGGCAAGGACATGTCCGTGAGCTCGCGGCAGAGGTACATGGCGATCTGCCGGGCGGTCACCAGCGTGCGTGTCCGCGACTTGCTGCAGAGTTCCTCCATGCTGAGCTTGAAATACTCGGCTGTCTGGATCAGGATCTGGCTCGACGTGATTTCCTGGGCGCCGTCGTCGGTTATGAGGTCCTTCAGGACCATCTCCGCCAATGCCACATCGACCGGCTGGCGGTTCAGGCTGGCGAACGCCGTCACCCGGATCAGCGCACCCTCGAGTTCGCGGATATTGCTGGAGATCTTGGAGGCGATGTATTCCAGGGCATCGTCCGGGGCGGAGAGGCCTTCGCTGAGGGCCTTCTTCCGCAGGATGGCGATGCGGGTTTCGAGTTCGGGCGGCTGGATGTCGGTGAGGAGGCCCCACTCGAAGCGGGACTTCATCCGGTCCTCGAATCCTGCCAGCTGCTTGGGGGGCAGATCCGAGGTGATGACCACCTGTTTGTTGTTGTTGTGCAGCGAGTTGAACGTGTGGAAGAACTCCTCCAGCGTCCGGTCCTTGCCGGCCAGGAACTGGATGTCATCGATCAGCAGCACGTCCACGTTGCGGTACGTGGTCTTGAAGCTGGCGCCTTCGTCATCGCGGATGGAGTTGATGAAGTCGTTGGTGAACTCTTCGGAGTTCACGTACCGGACCCGGATTCCGCTGTACAGGCGGCGGGCGTAGTGGCCGATCGCGTGCAGGAGGTGGGTCTTGCCCAGTCCGGAATCACCGTAGATGAACAGCGGGTTGTAGGCCTTGGCGGGCGCTTCGGCCACCGCCACGGCGGCTGCATGGGCAAAGCGGTTGGACGAGCCGATCACGAAGGTATCGAAGACGTACTTGGGGTTCAGCCGGCCGAATTCGTGCGAAGTGCTCGGCAGCATCGGCTGCGGCTTCTGTTCGATCAGCTGGTCCGGTGAGTAGGAAGGTTCGACGACGGGTTCCGGCTCTTTGTGGATCGGCACCAGGTCGGTGTCCACGTCGATTGCGCAGCGGATGTCCTCGGAAAAAACGTTGTGCAGGGCGTCGTCCAGGGCGTCCTTGACCTGGGTCTGGAGGACTTCACGGGTCAGTTCGTTGGGAACGGCCACCAGGAGTGTGGATCCGATCAGGCCCTGTGCCTGCGCCAGGATGACAAAGCCCCGCTGCCGTGGTGAAACGCGGTCGTCCTGCTCGAGCAGGCTCACAACTCGACGCCAGGAACTTCCGACAGTATTGGCGTGGTTGGCTTCGTCTACTGTCATCAATCAGTTCCTCAAAACTTGCGTGCCTGCATTACGTGCAGCCCCAAGTCCCGAACCAGGGTGCTGGTTCAGCTTCATCCACAGGGTTATGCACAGTCCGTGGATAATCGGCTACTGAGCCACTCTAGGGGATCAAAAGGGCAGAAGATAGCTGGGAAGTAGCTTGTGGATAATTACACGGTTGTGGTTCGAAAACAGGCCCTGTGAGCCACTTCATCCACAGGCTGTGGGGCCAGGTTAACCACAGCCTGGACCATGGACCCAGGGGTACCCCGGTTTGACTCTGGGAGGCATTTTGCCCTAACGTTGTGACGTCCTTTGTGTACGCTTTTTGACCCCTTCTGAATCTCTCAGACGCACCGCGTTTGAGCAGCCGGGGGAAGCGTGCACATACAAAACTTAGCGTCGGCCAGTTCTTCCCCTTTTACTGATCGGGTGGGCGCACCTTTGATCCACTGGAGTAACTAACGTGAGCAAGCGGACTTTTCAGCCGAATAACCGCCGTCGAGCCAAGAAGCACGGCTTCCGCCTTCGTATGCGTACCCGTGCCGGCCGTGCCATCCTGGCAGCCCGTCGTGGCAAGGGCCGCACCGAACTGTCGGCCTAGATAACTGACTCGTCGGTAAACTTTTCTTTGCGAGTTTAAGGTGCTGGCCACCCGTAACCGCTTGAGGACTGCAACCGATTTTTCAACAACCGTACGTTCCGGTGTCCGCAATGGACGCCGGAACGTAGTGTTATATGCGGCAGCTATTGCTGCCGACGAACCCAGCCGGATCGGGTTCATCGTTTCCAAAGGTGTCGGGAACGCTGTGGTCAGGAACCTCGTTAAGAGAAGACTGAGAGAAGTCGGTGCTGCCTCGCTGCGCGAGTACGGTACCGGGTTCGCCATAGTGGTCCGGGCCCTGCCTGCGTCCGCTGCCGCCAGCTGGGATCAACTGCTGGCGGACTACAACGCCGCACTGGAATCAACCATGAGCCGGTTGGGCAGCCGCCTTCCGCAGGCTGCTGTAAACGGTTCAACCGGTACAACACAGGAGGGGACACCGCGTGCGTAAGGTAACTGCCGCCGTCGTCCACTACCTCCAGCCTGTTGCTGCCGCCGTGGGCACCTTCCTCTGGAACGTGCCCAGAAACATTCTTATTCTGCTGCTCATGGCCTACCGTAAGGTGATTTCCCCCTTGTATGGCCAGGTTTGCCGCTTCTTTCCTTCCTGCTCGGCGTACGCTCTCGAGGCGATCACTGTCCATGGGGCAGTGAAGGGCAGCTGGCTTGCGGCCCGCCGCCTTGTGCGCTGCCATCCGTGGAATGCCGGTGGTGTGGACCATGTCCCCGCCGGCCACCGCCACTGGCCCGAACACCGGACCCCCACAATTGTTGTGCTGAACAACCCGGACAAGTACCTGGCTGCTCAGACTGATGGAGAAGGCCGTCTTGCGGCCTGACGAATAGGGATATCGTATGGACTTCTTTGAAACAATCATGTTTCCGTTCAAGTGGCTTGTGTCCGCCATTATGGTGGTCTTCCACGATGGCCTGAGCGCCATCGGCATGCCTGCCGCCAATGGTTGGACGTGGACCCTGTCCATCATCGGGCTGGTGCTGGTCATCCGCGCCGCCCTGATTCCCGTCTTCGTCAAGCAGATCAAGGCGCAGCGCGGCATGCAGCTGCTGCAGCCTGACCTGAAGAAGCTCCAGGACAAGTACAAGGGTAAAACCGACCAGCTGTCCCGCCAGGCCATGGCCCAGGAACAGATGGCCATGTACAAGAAGCACGGGACCAACCCGTTCTCGGCCTGCCTGCCCATGCTGATCCAGATGCCATTCTTCTTTGCGCTTTTCCAGGTCCTCTCCGGCATTACGACCGCGGCCACCAGCGGTAAGAGCATCGGGGCGATGAGCCACGAACAGGTTCTTCAGTTTGATGAGTCCAGCATCTTCGGTGCCCCGCTCTCGGCAACACTGCTTCACGGCACACCTGCCGGCGGCAACGTGGTGGCCGTGTGGATTCTGTCGATCGTGATGATCCTGGCCATGACGGCATCGCAGTTCATCACGCAGAAGCAGATCATGGCCAAAAACATGTCCGAGGAGGCCATGGCCAGCCCGTTCATGCGCCAGCAGAAGATGATGCTCTACATCCTGCCGCTCGTGTTCGGTGTGGGTGGCATCAACTTCCCCATCGGTGTCCTGATCTACTGGACCACCACCAACCTCTGGACCATGGCGCAGCAGTTCTTCGTCATCCGCCGCATGCCGACGCCGGGATCCCCTGCTGCGAAGGCTCTCGCCGAACGCCGGGCGGCCAAGGGCCTGCCGGCCCTGCCCATTCTGGGCGGGAAAAAGGCCGACGCCGAAGCGGAGGCAGCAGCCGCAGCCGCGGCCATCGAGCTAAAGGGACAGCGCGTCCAGCCACAGCGTAAGAACAGGAAGAAGAAGTAATGTCAGCCGAGAGCACCGAACACGCCCTTTCCGACGAGATCATTGACGATCAGGACGAATCAGCGACCGACGCCGATGCTTCCCTCAAGGGATCCGCTGCCAGCCGACTCGAAGAGGAAGGCGACGTTGCTGCCGATTACCTGGAGGAACTCCTGGATATCGCGGACATCGACGGCGACATTGACATCGAAGTCCGGAACGGCCGCACCTACATTTCCATCGTTGCTGAAGAAGAAACCGACAGTCTCGACAGCCTCGTAGGCGAAGACGGCGAAGTCCTGGAAGCTCTTCAGGAACTGACCCGGCTTTCCGTCCTCTCCGCAACGGAGAACCGCTCACGCCTGGTGTTGGACATCAACGGCTACCGTCAGCAGCGCGCCGGCCACCTTCAGAAGATCGCCGAGGACGCGGCAGCGTTGGTCAAGGAGTCCGGCAAAGCCGTGGCACTGGAGCCGATGAGTGCCTACGAACGCAAAATTGTTCACGACGCCGTCGCTGACCTGGGACTCGTCAGCGAGTCCGAGGGCGAAGGCGCCGGGCGTCACATTGTTGTATCCGCAGACTAGAGAATGCTGAACCGCTAATCATGGTTGACATCACGGCAGCAGAATTGCTGGCGGCCGAGAAGATTTTCGGTGACCGCCTGGACCTGGCCAAACGCTACGTAGAGCACCTGGCCACGTCCGGAACGGAACGCGGGCTGATCGGGCCGCGCGAGATCCCACGGTTGTGGAGCCGGCACGTCCTCAACTGTGCCGTCATCGAAAGCGAGATCGCGCACGGTAGCCATGTTGCCGACGTCGGAAGCGGAGCCGGACTTCCCGGACTCTGCCTCGCCATCGCGCGGCCGGACCTTGAACTGACACTGATCGAGCCGCTGGAACGCCGGGTGATCTGGCTCCAGGAAGTGGTGGACGATCTGGGCCTGACAAACGTCACGGTGATGCGGACCCGCGCTGAACTGGCAGTCGGCATGGTTAACGCTGACGTTGTGACTGCCCGGGCTGTTTCCGCGCTGAGCAACCTGGCCGGCCTAACCATCCCCCTGCTCGCCGGCAAGGGCGAGGTTGTGGCCATTAAGGGACGCAGCGCAGGTGAGGAAATCGAAAAAGCAGCAAAGGTTATCCGGAAGCTCGGTGGCGTCAAGACCTCTGTAGTGACTGTCGGTGAAAGCCTCCTGGAGGAACCCACCACGGTGGTACGGATCGTCGTCAACAAGTCCCGAAAGATCTCCTAGTCCGGGCCCGGTAGCCTTGGTCTGCAGGGCGAAGCGGTTAGGCTAGACAACGGCAGCAAAAGCCGAATGAGAGAGAGTGTGTCCCAGTGACCAGTAGCGAAGCCTCCACACAACGGATACCCCCGTTTGTGTCTTTGGGGTCAGCACGATCAGTTGCTGGCATGGGTTCCGCGCCGGGACGAGGGGAAAGCCACCCTAATCCGGTTGCAGAAATGGCAACTCTTGCCTCTGTTTCACGTGAAACAACAACGGGCGGCAGGATCAACGTCATGGACACCATGGACGACTCCAGTCCTATCGCCCGGGAGCTCGCGCACGAGACCAGGCGCCGCGAACGGCTGGTTGGCCGTAAACTTCCCAAGCCGGAGAAGACACGCATCTTCACGGTGTCCAACCAAAAGGGTGGGGTCGGCAAAACCACCACCACGGTGAACATCGCCGCTGCCCTGGCCGCAGCGGGCCTGAACGTCCTGGTCATTGATATCGATCCCCAGGGCAACGCATCCACCGCCCTCGGAGTCGAGCACCATGCCGATGTGGACAGCATCTACGATGTCCTGATCAACGATTTCCCTCTCGCTGATGTGGTGGCCCCCTGCCCGGACATCAGCAACCTGATCTGTGCTCCTGCCACCATTCACCTGGCGGGTGCGGAGATTGAGCTTGTCTCGCTGGTGGCCCGTGAACAGCGGCTCCGCAGGGCGATCGATGTGTATGCCAAGACCCGGGCGAAGAATGGCGAAGAACGCCTCGACTACATTTTTATTGACTGCCCGCCGAGCCTCGGGTTGCTCACGGTTAATGCCTTCTGCGCTGCCGGTGAGGTCCTTATCCCCATCCAGTGCGAGTACTACGCCTTGGAAGGCCTCAGCCAGCTCCTTAAGAACATCGAGATGATCCAGAAGCACCTGAATGCAGATCTGGTGGTCTCCACTATTCTCCTCACGATGTATGACGGCCGAACCAACCTTGCAGCGCAGGTGGCAGCGGAGGTTCGCCTGCACTTCCCGGAGCAGGTCCTGGGTGCTGTAGTCCCCCGCTCGGTGCGGATTTCGGAAGCACCGAGCTACCAGCAAACAGTGATGACCTACGATCCTTCCTCCAGTGGAGCCCTGTCTTACCTGGAAGCCGCAGCCGAAATCGCTGAACGCTAGAATCTTCAAGAAGTGCAACAACCGGAGTCCGGCAAGTTCTGACTCTTCCATCGGAGGGATTTATCCATGAGCGAAAAGCGACGTGGCCTGGGCCGCGGTCTTGGCGCACTCATTCCAAGTTCCGCCGGTAGTGCGTCGGGCAACGGCACAGCTGTGTCGCGGCCCGTGGATCTCTTCTTTCCGGAAGGCCGCAAGAAAGTCGTTTCCTCCGACGACGCTTCAGGTAATGGTGGGCCAGCTTCGGATGTTTCCACATCATCCACATCATCCGCGTCGGTTGCGCCGGCTAACGCCAACGAAGTATCGATAACGAAGGAAGCAGCTGCGCCAAGAACGGCCTCCCCGGCCTCCCCCGCCACGTCGCCCGTCAAGGCAGAAGACACGGCGCCGGCCGCGAAAGATCCGGCCAAGGCTCCTGCGAAAGCTCCCGCGGAGAGCCGTGCAGCTGCACCGGCGGTGGATGCTGCGCCCGCGCCGGCTGAAGCCTTGACTGGCGTGTCCGTATTCGACGCACCTGAAACCCAGAGCATTGAGCCGGATAACGGCGTAGATCTTGTGGAAGTCCCCGGCGTACGCTTTGCCGAGATTTCGGTCACCGACATCCATCCGAACCGGAAACAGCCCCGCTCAGTCTTCGATGAAGATGACATGGCCGAGCTCATCCACTCCGTGCGGGAAATCGGCGTCCTCCAGCCAATTGTGGTTCGTACTTCAACCGAAGAGGGTGGAGAACCGTACGAGCTGGTGATGGGTGAGCGTCGCTGGAGGGCAGTACAGGCGGCCGGGATGGATACTATCCCTGCCATCGTCCGGGACACCACGGATGATGACCTCCTCAGGGACGCACTGCTGGAGAACCTGCACCGCAGCCAGCTGAACCCGCTCGAAGAGGCGGCGGCCTACCAGCAGTTGCTCGAAGACTTCGGAACCACTCACGAGCAGCTTGCGGATCGCATTGGTCGTTCACGTCCCCAGGTTACGAACACACTGCGTCTGCTTAAACTTCCACCCCTGGTTCAGCGTCGTGTGGCGGCCAGTGTTCTTTCCGCCGGCCACGCCCGTGCGTTGCTGGCACTGCCGGATGCGGCAGCCATGGAACGCCTGGCCCAGAAGATCGTGGCTGAGGGCATGTCTGTTCGGGCCACTGAAGAGGCCGTCACTCTCTATCAGGATCCCACGAAGCCTGCGAAGAACAACATCCCTCGTCCGGGTGCCCGCCATGAGCGCCTGGACTATCTGGCGTCCTCGCTGTCGGACCGCTTGGATACCAACGTCAAGATTTCCCTGGGTGTCCGCAAGGGGCGCGTCAGCATTGAGTTCGCCAGTGTTGAAGACCTGAACCGCATCATGGAAGTTCTTGCACCGGGGTCTGAAAACTAGCGTTTCGTGTTCAAAGAAGGGTCTGTTTCACGTGAAACAGACCCTTCTTTGCGTCTGGAACTATTCCACCTTTGCATTCCCTGAGTTGCTACTGGTTGCGACCACATCGGTAGTGAGACAGCCCCGAAACTGGAGCCCCGTTTGCATCGGACAGCGTTGGCCCTGATGGGGTTGTTGTTGGCCGTGGCCGTGGACTTGGCACCGTCGACGGCCGGAGACTCCTCCAACAACAGGCGTGATTGGCTGTGTTCCCGCGGCAGCGGTGGACTTCTGTGGGCGTCAGAATTGGGAGAATTGGGACCCATTGGATGTGGTTGCTGTACGAGTTCCACGTGGTCGGGGTCGCGGTCGAACTCTACGGCAGTCCGGTGGGTTGAGCATTCGAACGAAGGCTGCATACCCTGAATGGACTTATGATGCTTTGCACCGAGATGGCCTTGTTGCGCCGAAGCAGTTTGAAGAATGCGTCGATTCTGTCAGATTGTTCGAAATTAGTTTTGGTGCCAAGCCTGTGCGGCGGCGGGAATGCAATGTTCGTTGTCCCCAACTCCAGTCTGTTCCATGGAGCTGGCATTTTTCCTGCCTGTCCGTGCGGGTGTTGGCCAGAGCCTCAGCCTGGCTGGCTGAGTGTGATGGATGCGCCAGATTCGACGTCTCCCCCGGACTTGTTGCCTGCTTGGATTACCTCCTCAGAGGGTTCCGGCAGTGTCAGGTTCGACATGAGAAGGCGACTCCCACCGGCCGTTTCACGTGAAACACCAGTAGACCGCGTGCAAGATCATGCCGGCGGCCCGAGAAATGACGATCATGGGTTGATGTGGACCAGGCTCTCAACGCATGGTCTTGCCATCGAGTCACCTGATCTATAGCTGAGGATGCGGTGGAATTGACCCCTACTTGTCAGCGTCGGAGGAGCTTCGCCTACGGCAGCGCCGAGAGGGGAAGATCCCAGCCTTTGCCTGCTGCCAATGCGGAGTAGGGATGCTCCTACATTGATTGCTGAGCAGGCCGGACCGATCCTTTAGTGGTCCACTAGTTTCACGTGAAACATCGAGACGGATCGTGTGCGCCGTGGCCCGACTATCCGCATGCCCCGAATATCCTGAAGACGCCAGCGTACGGAGTGCATCCCAGATTGTGTCAGCTCCATCCCCGATGCCCACCCACTCCGATGCCCGGGGGAACTGGCGGTTCGTTGTCTTTGGAGTTCACAGCTCAGAGCCGATGAAGACCCCACGCTCCACCTCAAGGAGCTCCTCCCTCACTTTCCTGAGCGGTGATGGGTGCCACGGCAGGCTACGTGCTGCTGGCCAGGTGGATGCCCTCCCAGGGCGCAGTAGGCCCATGATAGGGCGCCCCAGAGGGCCACTATCCGGTGGAAGGACATGGTCGGAGGCCACTGTGGCAACGTCCGTTGTGGCCCGAGTCCCATCCCCGACCCATCGGTGGGCCGCTAGCTTGAAGGGAACGCTTCTAAACGGATCCCAGGACCTGTGAGGTGCCCGCCTCGTGCCCTGAGCTCCGGGCAGCGCAGAAGTATGGGCTAGCGGCGGGACCGGTCGGCGTGTCCCTACGTGTGCGGAACAGTATCATCGGCCGAGACAGACAGACAGACAGACAGACCGACAGACAGACCTTGGCCTCGCCCGATGTGGCCTGCCGTTGAATAGTGTTCTGCGGAGATGGGATGCCGCGGCATGGAGTCTGCGGCGCGGTTTAGTAGACACCAATCTCAGGAATGTAGATCAACCTCCTGGGCTACCCAGTAAAGGCGCCGGCTACATCGCCGGGATGACCATCCATGACCAGTCCTGGAACACTCTTAGCCGTCGGCACGTGGTCGGAGCAGCTCTGCACCAAGGGTCCTGGGAACAGCTCCTCGACTTGGCCTCCCCCGCACTAGGAGATCCCGCAAGACTCGGAACTTGTCCAGACTCGGAGCTTTCGGGAATGGAATGAACTTGATGGTGAGCCCAGTCGTCTGGATCTGCGCCAGCTTGTGGCGGCTGGACTTCCCGAACGGATAGGACCGAACCGAACGGGGGGTGACGCCTATTGCATGCAGGTACCAAAGTGGATTGGCGAAGTGGACGTGAACCAGGATCCAGTAACTACTCGGTGAAAGGGCAATCCTACGGCCTGATCGATTGCGAGTCGCGTGCCACTTTTTCATCATGGGGCGCGGCAAACTAACAGCAACAGCAGTTGAGTCCGACTCAGCTCCAGGGCCGCAGGGTGTGAATTGCGCGGTGGATATCGCTGTGGATAACTTTGTGGATAGATTGCTTGGTGGCGAGCATCACGAAGGGATTTGACGCGCACCAGCACATCCAGGAACTAGTAGCCTGCACGCGCATCAGGGAGCGACTGAAGCCCTGTTTCACGTGAAACATTGCCAAGCCCCCCGTCCCGCACCCTATTGGCTCGGAAAGAGACTCCAATAGTTGGATTTCGGGCAGTATTTCTGGTTCCGCATGAGCGTCCTTCTCCTCTGTGTTGTCTGTCACGGGGTGGCTGCCAATTTGAGTGTGATCGTTGGACTCGAGTGTGGACTCAGCGGCAGTGCATCCATGATTTGCAGACCCGTGGATAAGCCTGTGGATATCGATGTGGATAACATTTGGGGATAACTTCAAAGGGAGTGGATCGCCAACGTGGTGGAACCGGTCAGCCGTACCCAACAGTCATGCTTCTGATGGAGCGATTGACTCCTCAGCTGGCGTCATCTATCGCCTGGTTGAGGTCCTCCAGATGGAGTTGGCCGGTCAGGTATCTCTCCACCGCTTTACCAGGAGGCCCGGCACAGGCCCTTGGGTTCATGATCTGACAACAGAGCGCGTGTATGAATGGTGCCAGGAGCCGTGCTCGAATGCCTACCGTGCGGTGCGTCGACTATGGGTGCCGCACTGACCGTAAGCACTAGCGCTGACTGACACGTTGATGACTGCGGTAGGCGACTCTAGTTCCGTCATCCGTTGACTGGATAGAGATCGACGGCAGCGGCATATCGGGATGTGCGTGATGTGGTGAAGCCTAAAGCCTAACGCCTAACGCCTAACGCCTAACGTTTAACGCCTAACGCCTAGCTATGAGCGACTAATGGGCGGCCGCGCTCGTCCAGTCTAGGTTCAGGCTGACGCGCCCCGTCGGCGCAGCAAACTGTTCGCTCGGGCTGGTGCTCAGCCGTCGCGCAAGCATGCACAGGGCCACGTGGGCACTGTGGAGGGTGTCTGGGGTGCGGAGCGTGGCTGCTGGGTGGAGAATTCGGTTTCGTGTGGCCAGCGTGCCCGGCCTGTCCGGTGGATCCGGGTGGAGGATTTCGGGCAGTGTCGCAAGGGTCTTGACGTGGCCTTGAGGCCAGCTTGCAGTTCGGTGCCGTGGCGAGCTGTCGGCCCATGTGAAGCCAGAGTCCCTGACATCCTATCCAGTGAAGGACGGCATCTCTTCGCTGCATTCGTTTCACGTGAAACATCACGTTCGCGCTCTAGTCAATCGCGAAGCTAGACCCGGCATTGAACGTGTTTCACGTGAAACAGTACGTTGCAGAGAGAACTCCGTCTTCTAGGCCTCCTACGCTGACCTTCCTCTTGAGGTGCGCGAGAGATCGATGGGTACGGTGCTATTACTACGAGCACGGGCGTCGCGTAACGGATGAGGCGTATCAGGTGTGTGTCGGTACGGTCGAAGGGCAGTCCCGGAGCGATGTCAGTCATGGAAAATCTCCCTATGTTGCTTCCCTTTCGGGCCAACCACATTAATGGAATTCCCGCACAAAGCGGCGATGCGTAGGAGTAGGTCTTGTCCACGAGTGCGAACAAATGAGGGCGGCCAGGCGGGTGGCGGCCTCCCTCGCTGGACTTTTGATTCTTATTCGAGACTGGAGTCCTCCTCGGAAAGGCAGTGTGAAGATCCAGGTCTACGGTGCCAAATCCGTTCCGACGGCAGCTTCATTGTGCCGGTAGGCCGCCCGCGATGCGTGAGTACGCCCTGCTTCGCTGAATTTGGGGATGCACCTGGCCGTGTGGTCACCGTGGGCGGACGACACTGGGTTGCGTGTAACTGATCTGGCCGTAAATGAGCTGGCAACAGTCACGGCAAGTGCAACTCACGCCATGCTGAAATTGGTGATGAGGATCGCGCGAATGGAGGGGCAGGACATCGAGTCTTGGACGAAACTGCCATTCATGCCCAGAATTTGCTTCAATTGGTCGGTTACTCCGGCCGGCAGCGGATCAGCTCCCCCGGATCAGCTCGTCCGACCAGCTCGCCCGACCAGCTGCGCCCAGCCTGAGTCAACCATTGGAACTGCCGTTTCCCGATGCGGCAGCTGCAAGTCGGTGTTTGATTCAATCCAGGCGAGCCCGAGGCGACTGGAACGCTCAGAATCTAGCCAGGGTGTTTCGGCTGATCCTATCTTCCAGACTCCCAGTGTTGTCCCAGCGAACTGGAAATCGATCGAGTGGATCTGCGGGCTATGATAATTTAACCGTATTACGGTGCTCAATCGACTCTTGATGGCCGACTTGGGGGTAATAGGGGTACATGCTGTCCACAGGGTGACGGGCGTAGTACACCGAATCCCCGTGCAGCTGATGCTTGGTGGTTGTGCTGAGTGGCGGCAAGGCCATTTTCCAGCAGGACGGAGTCTTCCTCTGCGGGATTGGGCGGTGTTTCACGTGAAACAAAGCATGGGGTTCGGATCTGAGCGCAGATCGAGACCACTTGGGGTGTTGGTAGGTGGGTTGGAATCAACTGCTGCCAGAGACGCGAAACGCTATCGCCGCGAGTCAGGGAAGGGGCCATTCAGATTGCATAATCAGCAAAGTGGGGATCACGTGATCGACGGAGGTTGTCGTCCCTTCGGGGAACGAAGAATCGCTCTGGGACGCTCGCTTCAGCGGTCGTCAATGTTTCACGTGAAACAGGGCAAAGAGTCGCTTCCGTGCGGAGAACGTCTCGCAGGACTGGAAAGTGGGCTGAATGGGTGTACTCTCAGCGAATCTTAGCGATCTTGGCGAGGGCCAACTGAAACGCTGCTCAGAGGGCAGGGGCAGCAAGATATCCACATCTCGGGTGCCATTCGTCGCGCCGGGGAACACGAAACTGACTTAGGGCTCTCCATGCTCCGATCGTCACTGTTTCACGTGAAACAAGACTTTCGAATATGGAGGCCCGGACGGTGGTTCAGCGGCAGTTCCACTGACCGGAGCCTTGTAGCATGCCGGTCCTTAGCCCAATTCTTCCAGACCCTGCACTGGTTTCCAGTAGGCCCATGATCAGTTGGTGACGTCTGGGAACGGATCAAGGTCGAATACAACCATATTGAGTCGGATTGGCGCGCTCTGAAACGCCTGTGGCCACTGCTTCGGGGAAGCAGTGGCCACAGACCGGTTGTTACCCGGTAATGCTGGGCCGTAGGCCCTAACTGACTAGGACAGGACGTCCGCAAATTCCTTTTCGAAGAACTGCTTCGGCCTCGCACCGATAACAGTGCTCTTCACTTGGCCGTCCTGGAAGAGGTAGACGGCGGGGATGGACGTGATGCCGTACTCGGCAGCGATGGCGGGGTTGTCATCGACGTTGACCTTGACGACATTCACCTTCTCGCTGTATTCGACCGAGATCTCGTCGAGGATGGGTCCCAGCTTGCGGCAGGGGCCGCACCATTCAGCCCAGAAGTCCACAATCACTGGCTTGTCGGCGGACAGTACGTCCGCACCAAAACTTGCATCTGTTACGTCTTTAGCGTTGCTCATAACCTTGTCTCTCTCTTCGAATGGCGGTTACGCGAATTACGCGTGGAGGTCTGCGAGGTAGTGTTCCACATCGATAGCGGCAACACATCCGGAACCGGAGGCCGTGATGGCCTGACGGTACGTGGGGTCAACTACATCGCCGGCGGCGAAGACGCCCGGGATGCTGGTCCTGGAACTCCGGCCCTCAACGGCGATGGTGCCGGCCGCCGTGATCTCCAAGGAGTCCTTGACCAGGTCGGTGCGGGGATCGTTTCCGATGGCCACGAAGACGCCGGTGACGGCGAGATCGGACACGGTGCCGTCCTGCAGATTCTTGATCTTGAGCCCGGTGACCTTGTCGGCTCCGATGACGTCATCAACGGAGCTGTTCCAAATGAACGAAATCTTGTCGTGGGCCAGGGCGCGGTCTGCCATGATTTTGGAAGCTTTGAGTGTGTCGCGGCGGTGCACAACGGTGACGGACTTGGCGAACTTGGTCAGGAAGAGGGCTTCTTCCATCGCCGAGTCTCCCCCGCCGATAACTGCAATGTCCTGGTCCTTGAAAAAGAAACCGTCGCAGGTTGCACACCAGCTGACACCGTGCCCGGAGAGGCGCTTTTCGTTCGGGAGGCCGAGCTCACGGTAAGCGGATCCGGTGGAGAGGATGATCGCCCGCGCACGGAAGGTCTCACCGGTGCCGATGGTGACAGTCTTGATGTCGCCGTCGAGGCCCAGCGCGGTGACATCCTCGAACTGGATTTCGGTTCCGAACCGGGCTGCCTGCTTTTCGAAGTTCTCCATGAGGTCCGGCCCCATGATGCCCTCGGGGAAGCCTGGGTAATTTTCGACGTCGGTGGTGTTCATCAGTTCGCCGCCGGCGGTGACTGATCCTGCCAGAAGCAAGGGCTTCAGGTTGGCGCGCGCCGTGTAGACAGCGGCCGTGTACCCGGCCGGGCCCGAGCCGACGATGATGACATCACGTACTTCGGACGCGGTGTTTTCTGCGTTGCTCACTGAACGGTGAACCTCTTCCTTAGTCGATGCGCCGGCTTTTGCGGCCGGCCACATGGCACAACTGAATCTTGGTGGTGAATATTCCGGGCGCCGCGCGAACGGAGGAACCATCAGTGGTGATGACCCCGTCACCTGGACGGGACGCATTACCAGATTACCGTCTGAAGACAGCTGAGCCGCGTCTGTTACTGCGGAGCAATGCTCCGGGCAGAACAGCCGCGGCTCAACAGGAGCGGCGCTGGTGGCCCTACTGGATCTTGATTTCCGCCAGGCGTATGCCAAAGCCGTAGCGGGTCTTTGGGGCGGCGAGCTTGGGAAGCGACTTGATGGACACGATCACGTACTGTGCCTCCACTGGCTCGGCCAGCGGCATGGTCAGATCTGCTGACGTGAAACTGTTGGTCCCCACCAGCTTTGCGCCGTCCAGTGACGGACGGTCATTGGTGAAGACACTGAGGTTGCCGCCAGAGGCTCCGAGCTGAGTCAGGGTGACCGACGAAACCTTTGCCGGATTCTTCAGCTTGATGAACAATGGAACGCCATCTTTTGCCAGACCGCCCCAGCCCTCGGTGGCAAATTCCATGTCCGACCAGTAGCTGGCTGCGTTGCCGTCAAACGCCTTCACCAAATCCACGTCGTAGGTGGCTGCGAAGTCAAAATCACCTTGGCGGGTGATGTTCTCGATGGCCGGTGGTGCTGCTGGCGCTGCGGAGCTCTGGTTAGGGGAAGCCGACCCCGTGTTTGGCTGAGTTGCGCCCGTCGAGTTCGAGGATGGGGCGGCTTGAGGGCCCGTTTTGAAGAGACTCCCCAGGTTGGTGACCGCAAAGACCAACCCTGCGATCAGCACCACGGCAAGGAGTCCGCCCACCAGCCAGCGCATGGAGCGGGGCTCACGCTCGGGCTCTTCGTCGTCGTAATAGTCATCCGTCCCGCCGGAAGGCGGTACCGTCGCCGCAGGAGAGGTTTTCCGGGCAAGCGACGGAAAGGCGCGCGCTGCACGATCGGAGCGCTCGGGTGTTTCGGAGCCCCCGGCTTCGTCGTAGCCTGCTGCATCCTGGGAGCCGTTGGAGTAGTCGTCCTCAGACCACAAAGAAACCTTGGGCGCATCGGACGATGCGCCGGTCCTGGGCTCAGCGGGTCCGGAAACCGACCGGTTTTCTGCGGCCTGCACTGGTTGCGGCGCAGTTACGTGCTGGTGTGCAGCAGTGGCAGCGGCTGCCCCCGCGCCAGCGACGGCCCCTGCGCCAGCGGCCCCGGTCCTGGCAGAAGCCGACGCCGGACGGACTGCCGGGCGGAGCGGCGGACGGGCAGGAACAACCGGGGGTACCAGCGGCGGAACTACCGGCGCGGCAGACCGGAATGAATCAACCTGGCTGGGGTGATTGTCCGCGTAGTTAATGTACCCGGCGTCGATGTTCTCCTCATCGTCGTATGGTTCGGGTTCGTGGGAACGCGCCTGGCCGAAAATTTCGCTGCCAAGGGTATCCGTGAAGAACGGTTCGACGTAAGGCGCGTCGGAGGCAACCACGAGGTCCAGCAAGTCTGCCGCGGAGGTGTGGTTGGTGATGAGGTACGTGGCAGCCTCGGTGACGCCGAGGTCCAGGACCTGGACGTTGCCCGGGCGTTCACCGGTAGCCACCTCGCGGGCGCTCTGGGCCACCTGTTCGGTGTTGTCCGGGCCGGCGACCAGAATGCTGACCGGTCGGTTGAGAACCTGGTCCACCCCGTCCAGCACCAGATCCTGGTCGTGTGAGGTCAATACCGTAGCTGTGACCTTGTAGCGGCCGCCGAGTACTGATCCAACGTCGATCGGGTGGGACACGTGTTCCTCCTAGACTGTCCGGGAATGCCGGCGTAGATGATGCCAGCGCCGGTCAGAAACCGGTCAAAAGCCAGTCGGCGAGCCGGTCTGCGCTTGCCTGCAACTACCCCTGTTCACTGTCGATCCTAGCCGATCGGCTATGGCCGCCGTGGTCGACAGGCAACCGGAAACCGCGCGAAGATCACTTTTTTCGAGGCCGTCGTGGCCTGAAATGGGGGTTCTGTCCGGCCTGGCCCTGGAACGTGCGCCGGCCGGGAAGTGGAATCTCGTCGCGCAGCAGCCCGCCCCGCGCTGTGCCGGGCACATCCTCGGCGGGAAGGTATCCCGCGGCGGGTTCAGTGCCCTCGCCAGTAGCCCCGTCAGCGATCCCGTCAGTTTCCTCATTGGCGCCCTCACCTGGACCCGAGGCGGCACGCACTCTGGGATTTCCTCGAAGAGTTTCCGGCGCCGAAGGCGCTGCCTGGGGTTCAGGTACGGGTCCTGCGCGGAATGACACGGCGTCGAATTCGCCGGAGATCCGGGGAATCAGGCCGGTGTCCACCGCGACCGTGGCGCGTTCCGGCGTCGGACGTTCCGTTCCGGAATCCTCGGCACCCGCAGCGGACGACGGCGCTCCCCCGGCGCCGTCCGACGGTCCGGTACCGCGCCCCAGCCGTCCCAACAGGGGGCGCATGAGGTCGCGGAGTTCCGCGACGTTGAAGATCTTGAGCAGGAAGAGGTAGGCAAACAACATGATGGGTCCGACGACGATGACTGTCACCAGGGCAGCCGGCCGGCCGCTCCAGGCGAAGCCGTCCGCGCTGTAGCTGCCCATCAGCCACAGGGCCCCGGCGCCCGCGATCGCGGAACCGAGCGCCGCGTAGCCCATCCGGATATACGAGTTGGCGATCCGCGGCCCGTCGAGGTGGCCCAGAAGCCGGCGCAGGAAGAAGGCGCTGATGATCACCGAGAGGATGTTGCCCACCATGTACAGCAGGGCGATGGCGTAAATGATCTGGCCCACCGGCAGGAACTGGATCCCAAAGGCACCGGCCACGTAGACCACGGCGAGCAGCAGTTGGATATTGAAGGGTGTACGGGCGTCTTCATTGGCGTAAAAAACCCGCGACATCATGAAGTTGGCGCTCATAAACGGGGTGCTGAGCGCGAGGATAGTGAGCGTCTGGGCGAGCATCACGCCGTCCTGGCGAGGACCACCGGAGAAGAACATGCCCAGCGGCCCCGCCAGCGCAAACAGTGCCAGCGCGCCAAAGACGGTGGCCACCGCCATGGTGCGGAGGCCGTGCGAGAGGGCATCGCGGAGTTCTGCGCGGTTGCCATCCTGCGAAGCGCGGGTCATGCGGTTAAAGAGGACAGTGGCGAGGGATAGCGCAATGATCGAGTGCGGCAGCAGGTACAGCTGGCTGGCCACCTCCAGGACCGCGTTGCCGGGCAGCATCTCTGCCGCCGGATCCCCCGCAGCCTTCAGCCGGAGGCGCTCGGCACCGGGAATAGTGGCGATACGCATGACGTACAGGAACGCCAACTGCCCGACGGCGGCCGTCAGGAGCGTCCAGACGCTCAGCTTCGCGGCCTGGCCAAGGCCCACTCCGCGCCAGCCAAACCGGGGCCGGAGACCCAGCCTCAGGCGGATCACCGGGATCAGCAGGATGGCTGTCTGGGCCACCACGCCTATGGTGGAGAAGCCGGCCACAAGCAGGGTCTGGGATGGGCCCCAGTTGTCCAGCGTGTGCGGATTCATGGCGTTCTCGCCGAAGATCCAGATGAACATGCCCAGGCCGCCAATGGCCACCAGGTTGTTCATGATGGGGGCCCACATGGCCGGCCCGAACGCGCCGTTGGCGTTGAGGACCTGCGTCAGCAGGGCGTAGAGGCCGTAGAAGAAGATCTGGGGCAGGCACCAGAAGGCGAACGCAACTGCCAGGGCCTTCTGCTGCGGCGAATACCCCTGTGTGGTCAGCTCAATGACCCACGGAGCAGCGAGCGTGACCAGCGCTGTGAGGCCCAGCAGCAGGAGCACAGCCAGCGTCAGCAGCCGGCTGATGTAGTCCGCTCCCCTGTCCGGGGCCTTGCTCGCCTTGATGATCTGCGGCACCAGCACGGCGTTGAACACACCACCGGCCACCAGCAGGAAGATCAGGTTGGGCAGGTTGTTGGCATTGATGAACGTGTCGTTAACCGTGGAGCCGAGGCCCAGCGCGGCACCCAGCATCCAGGTCTTGCCGA
The DNA here is from genome assembly GCF_059383495.1 of Pseudarthrobacter sp. RHLT3-21. NCBI lineage: Bacteria > Bacillati > Actinomycetota > Actinomycetes > Micrococcales > Micrococcaceae > Pseudarthrobacter > Pseudarthrobacter sp. RHLT3-21. Next base: position 225,716 of record NZ_JBWZCI010000005.1, on the reverse strand, counting down.
AGCCCAGGAACCGGGATACCAGGGTGCCTGCAGCCATGATGGCGCTGGACCGGGTTTCACTCGCGGATTCGCTCGGGGCGGCGCGGCGCGCTTTATCGGAGGGGGGATTGGTAGCTGACATCGAGTTCATCGTCTCACCCGGACGCTGTTTGTACCGCAATGGACAGGCCATATGCCGGTGCAGGCATACACGCAACTCCGGCGGAGGCGGCCTTAGAGGTGTTCGGGCAGGACGTCCCGGGCCAGATCCGCGATGCGGCGCTCATTGGGGAACGAGAGCTTCCGTGCGAGTTCCTTGATGGGGACCCATGCGACGTCCACGGCTTCGTGGTCCGGATCGTTTTCGATCGTGAGTTCGCCGCCGGTGGCGCGCAGCAGGTAGTGGTGGACGGTCTTGTGGACGCGGTGCCCGCTGACAGTGAACCAGTAGTCGATGCTGCCCAGCGGGGCCAGGATATCGCCCTCGATGCCGGTTTCCTCGGCAATCTCGCGGACTGCGGCCTGCTCGTTGTCTTCCTTGCCTTCCGGATGGCCCTTAGGAAGGCACCACTCCAGCCGTCCGCCCCTGTTCAGGCGGGCAATAATCGCAACCCTTAGTTCGCCGTCGGACGTGTCCACCACAACGCCGCCGGCGGAAATTTCCTCCACCGTAGGGAGCGAGGCCGGGGCCGAGTGCAAGGCAGGCGCGACATGGGCACCAATTGCCGACGGCAACGGTGCGTTTGTCCTCCTGCCGGGAGCGCTCGGTACGGGATGGGCCATGGAGTCCACTCTAACGACTCTTGTCCGATCATGATGACCGGAACATGACATCAAGATGGACTGCGTATGACGCACTTTGAGGGGCCATAGGCGAATAGGCGCGATCTTGAGGAGATTTTGGCCTGCCAAGCCGCTTGTTTCTGACAAGCTTAAGTAACTATGGCGCACGCACATCACAAGATTGATTCCAACACCGTCGATTTCCAGGTGGACCCGGTGGTCCTGGAGCTCGGGCAGCGCTTTGTCGACGCCGGCCACGAGCTGTCCCTGGTGGGCGGTCCGGTACGGGATCTCTTCCTGGGCCGCACCTCGCCCGACCTGGACTTCACCACGAACGCCACCCCGGACCAGACTGTTGCCCTGATCAAGAAGTGGGCGGACAACTTCTGGGAGATCGGCCGCGCCTTCGGGACGATCGGCATGCGGAAGTCCGGCTTCCAGATCGAGATCACCACTTACCGGGCCGAGGCTTACGATCCGGAGTCCCGCAAGCCCGTGGTGGCCTTCGGCACCTCACTCACCGACGATCTCCTGCGCCGCGATTTCACTATTAACGCCATGGCCCTGCGGCTCCCGTCCCTTGAACTCATCGATCCGTTCGGCGGCGTCCGGGATCTCAACGCCGCCGTCCTGGCGACGCCCGCTTCACCCGAGGCCTCCTTCTCCGATGATCCCCTCCGCATGATGCGCGCCGCCCGGTTCGCGTCGCAGCTGGGTATTTCCGTGCATGACGACGTGCGGCTGGCCATGAGCCAGATGGCCGAGCGGATCGATATCATCTCGGCCGAACGCGTCCGTGATGAGCTGGTCAAACTCATCTGCGGTGCCCACCCCCGGGCCGGGGTGGACCTGCTGGTGGAAACCGGCCTCGCCGAGTTCGTGCTGCCTGAGGTGTCCGCCCTGCGGCTGGAATCTGACGAGCACCACCGCCACAAGGACGTCTACCAGCACTCCCTTCAGGTCCTGGAACAGGCCGCCGCCCTGGAAACGGATGCCGACGGCGCCGTGCCTGCCCCCGATTTTGTGCTGCGGTTCGCAGCGCTGATGCACGACGTCGGCAAGCCGGCTACGCGGCGCTTCGAACCGGGCGGCGCGGTCAGCTTCCGCCACCACGACATGGTGGGATCCAAACTCACGGCCAAGCGGATGAAGACCCTGCGGTTCGACAACGACACCATCAAGGCCGTCGCACGGCTGGTGGAGCTGCACATGCGTTTCTACGGCTACGGTGATGCCGGTTGGAGCGACTCGGCCGTCCGCCGCTACGTCACGGACGCCGGCCCTCTGCTGGACCGGCTGCACCGGCTGACCCGCTCGGACGTCACCACGCGCAACCAGCGGAAGGCTGAACGGCTCGCCTTCGCCTACGACGATCTGGAAGACCGGATCGCCGTATTGCGCGAGCAGGAGTCCCTGGACGCGGTCCGGCCCGATCTGGATGGTGCAAAAATCATGGCCATCCTGAACCTCAAACCTGGTCCCGTGGTGGGCCGTGCCTACAAGTTCCTGCTGGAGGAACGGATGGAACACGGACCGCTGCAACCGGACGACGCCGAAGCGAGGCTGCTCGCCTGGTGGGCGGAGCAGCCCGAGGCAGCACCCCCGGTTCCGGAAGCAGCAGAGCCGGCCGCCGACGTCGAACTTTCCCCGAACGAGGAGTCCAAATGACTGACCCGATGACCGCGCCCCGCCCCCAGCTCTGGATCCTGCGCCACGGCGAGACCGAGTGGTCCAAGAGCGGGCAATACACCGGGCTCACCGACCTGCCCCTGACCGTGGAAGGCGAGCAACAGGCCGTGGAGGCCCGGAAGGTGCTGGACCAGGTGGACTTCGATCTGGTCCTGACGTCCCCGCTGCGCCGCGCCCGGCGGACAGCCGAGCTGGCTGGTTACCCTGACGCGCAGCATGAGCCGCTGGCGGTCGAATGGAACTACGGCGACTACGAGGGCATCAGTTCGGACCTGATCCGCAAGGACAACCCGGAATACCTGATCTGGACGCATGGTGTGCCCAACGGCGAGACCCTGGACGAAGTGGCAGCCCGCGCCGACAAGATTGTGGCCCGCGTGCTGGAATCCGGGGTGGACAACGTGCTGATCGTGGCGCATGGGCACTTCTCCCGGATCCTCACTGCGCGCTGGCTGGAGCTGCCGCCTGCCGAGGGCCGTCATTTCATCCTAGGAACCGCGAAAGTCTGCACGCTCGGCTGGGATAAGCGGACCCCGGCCATTGTCCGCTGGGGACTCTAAAAGCGCCTTTATAAACTTTCTTGAAAAACTTTGCGAATTAAGTGGCGCATTGCTGCATTCATAGGGTAATTTTATTCCTGACCCCAGAGCGTCTTTGCCGGGGTCGCGGCGCGCGTTGCCAGGCAAGTCAGCCGAGGCAGCGGCATAACAGAAAAGGAGGTTGGGAAAAATGATTACTTTGACTAGCGGATGGAAGATGACCATCACCGCGAACCCGGCCTCTGCTGCTTTTGCGCGCCGTCTTAACGGAGCGCCTGTCTCCTAACCTTCCCGCAACTGATCCCGCCCGCGCGGTGGCGTCACTTGCAATGAGGTATATCCAGGCCCATCCTCCTCGGACGGCTCGCCTTAGGCGACGCCCGCTGGACGTCTCCTGTCGGCGTCCCTTCCCGGCTGGTCCGCGCGGCGACGCAGCATCCCCATAGTTCGGAACTCAGCTTCTTTGTTGGGGTCTGCACAGCCGCTGGAATACGGGTCCGTCTTCGCATTTGCGATCTATTCATAACCACAGGGCATTTCCCTGCCTAATTATGCCGTTATTGCTCTGGTATTAAATGGCCTTATTTGTCATGCCCAATTTTACGCCGAAAGGAGGTGACCACCATGATCAAGAGAATCAAGAAAGCATTGTTTTCCCTGCGGCGGCCTGTCCGGGATGACCGCCGGGAATTCAACGGGCAGCTCCTGGACCGGCGGCGCGAAGACGTTTTCGTCCTGTTGCACCAGCAGATGGGCGGTATGAACTGAGGCGAGAGCCGGACATGAAGTCCACGGTCCGGCAGCGCACGTCCGGGTAAGCTCTCAGACATGCAGGAGACGAAGCCACCGGCGCACCCACGGCGCGCCCGCTTGGTTGTTCCGAGTCGCAGCGACCTGCTGCTAAAGAATTTCACGGAACTGATCGGCGGCCCGATGGGTGCCCGGTCGGCGCCCGGCCTCATCTCCCCCGGCGTTTTTACGGTGGAACGTGTCCTGATCATCCTGACCGTAGTGGCGGCGTTGGCCGGCATCGCGATCAAGGGTTACTGCCGGGCCAACGGCTGGTCGAGCCCCGGCCAGTTCTATTCAACGTGTTATTCCGACTTCCCGGAATTTTTCCGCAACCGCGGCCTGGGAGACGCCACGTTCCCGATCCTGAGCCCGGGATCTCTTTTTGAAGACCCCGTCCTGATGGGATTCATTGCCGGCGTGACTGCCTGGCTGGTCCCGGGCGAGGGTGCCAGTGACGCGCGGATCCTCGGCTACTTCGACGTTAATGCCACGCTGGTTGCAGCCGTATGGATTGTCACAGTGCTGGCTACGGCCCGGATGTCACAGCGGCGCCCCTGGGATGCGGCAATGGTGGCGCTGGCACCCGGCATCGTGCTGGCCGGAACCATCAACTGGGACATGTGGGCCGTGGCCTTGTTGGCGCTGGGCATGCTGTGTTTTTCGCGTGAAAGGCTGGTCCTGGCCGGCACACTGATCGGGCTCGCCGCGGCGACCAAGCCTTACGCCGCCCTGGTTCTCGGAGCCATCCTCCTGCTGGCCCTGCGTACCGGGCGGATCCGCGCGTTCCTGGTCACGGCCGGCGCCAGCGCGGCGGCCTGGCTGGCCATCAACGTACCTGTTGCGCTCTCCAACCCGTCCGGCTGGGGCTACTTCTTCAGGTTCACCGAGACGAGGGAAGCCGGCTACGGGTCATTATGGTTCGCCTACAACCTGGTGGCCCGGCGGCTGCGCTGGCCGGTGCTCGATCCCACAGCCATCAACTGGCTGGCGCTGGCCGTGTTCCTGCTGGCCTGCGCCATGATTGCCGCGGTGGCGCTCACAGCAGCACGCGGGCCGCGGCTGGCCCAGTTGGCGTTCCTCATCGTGGGTGCCTTCATCCTCACCACTAAGGTCTATTCGCCACAGCATGTCCTGTGGCTCATCCCGCTTGTGGCGCTGGCCCGGCCGCGGTGGCGGGATTTTCTCATTTGGCAGGGCGTTGAAGGCCTGCACTGGGCAGCCGTCTGGATGTACCTGGGCCAGGTGACCAGCCAGGGCCCGACGCAGCACAATATTGATATGCCATACTATGTCCTGGCGGTAGCCGCACATATGCTTGCAACGGCATATTTGATGTTCCGCGTTGTGTGGGACATCTATGATCCGGACTACGATCCCGTCCGCCGTCATCACCTGGATGATCCGCAGGGAGGGCCGTTCAACGGACTGCCGGACTGGTTGCGGTTCAGCCCCCGCCATCCCTCATTCGCGGTGCTCCCCTGGCGGGTGAGACACCATGCCTGACGCCGCCGTCGTCGGGTCCGGACCCAACGGGCTGGCCGCAGCGGCTGTGATGGCCCGCGCCGGCCTCTCCGTCGAAGTCCACGAGGCGGCAGACACCATCGGAGGCGGCACGCGCACCGCGGAACTGATGCAGCCGGGGCATATTCATGACATCTGCTCCGCCGTGCACCCCATGGCGCTGGCGTCCCCTTTCTTCCGTGACTTCGAACTGGCACGCCGGATAGACTTGGTGGTTCCGGAACTTTCATTCGGATCACCCCTTGACGGCGGACGGGCGGCCCTCGCCTACCACAGCCTCGAACGGGCGGTCCAGGGCCTGGGCAGGGACGGCGACGCCTACCGCAGGCTTCTTGAACCGCTCGTGAGCCGCATTGACGGCGTGATGGACCTGACGCAGCACCAGCTGCTCAGGATCCCCCGGGATCCCCTGGCGGCGGCGCTCTTCGGGCTGCGGACACTGGAGCAGGGATCGCGGCTGTGGAACACGCGGTTCAACGGTGACCTTGCGCCTGCACTGCTCAGCGGCGTGGCCGCCCATGCGGTCTCGCAGCTGCCCTCGCTGGCCTCCGCCGGTGCCGGGCTTATGCTCACCGCACTGGCCCACGCCCAAGGCTGGCCGATTCCGCTGGGCGGATCGGCCTCTATCGCGGCTGCACTGGAAGCCGACATCCGTGCCCACGGCGGCGTGATCCACACGGGGGCGCCGATTGAGAGTCTCCACGAACTCCGCGGCGCGCGTGCCACTCTGCTGGACGTGGCCCCCCGGGGTTTACTGAACATCGCCGGCGACAGGCTCCCGGCCCGGTACCGGCAAGCCATGGAGGCGTTCCGCTATGGAAATGGTTCCTGCAAGGTGGACTTCATCCTGTCCGGTCCCGTTCCGTGGGCAGCAAAGGAACTGGGGGACGCCGGAACTGTCCACGTTGGCGGAACACGGGCGGAGCTGGCCCGTGCCGAGAACGAAGTCTCCGCGGGGAAACACCCGGAGCGCCCGTACGTACTGGTGGCCCAGCCATCGCGTTTCGACGCGGGCCGGGCGCCGGCCGGGCGGCAGATCCTCTGGGCGTACTGCCATGTGCCCGCCGGATCAACCCGCGACATGGGCGAGGCCGTGACCGCGCAGCTGGAGCGCTTCGCGCCCGGGTTCCGAGATGTGGTGGTGCAGAGACACGTGACCACGGCGGCGGCGCTTGCCAGCTACAACCGGAACTACGTGGGCGGGGACTTCAGCGCCGGCATTATGGACGTGCGCGGACTGATCCAGCGCCCGGTGGTCTCCCGCGTTCCGTGGCGGACGCCCGTGCCCGGCGTGTATCTCTGCTCCTCCTCCACGCCGCCGGGCCCCGGCGTGACGGGGATGCCCGGGTACTTCGCCGCGAAACATGCCTTGAAAGACATATTCGGTCTTGAGGTCCCTGCCCTCGGCCTCTAATCCGGCGCGAACGGACACTTGAACCCCTGGCGGCGGGCCCCAAGTGTCCCTTCGCGCAAATGGGTGGCGCGTCAAGTGTCCGTTCGCACGGATCGGTGACAGCAGGCACGGTCCAAACCGGGGCATAATAGCGCGGTGGGGAACTCAAGAAAACTGTCACTTGCCATAGCTGGACTCATTCTCGGCGCCTCCCTGGTTGCCTGCGACGACGGCAGAGGGGGTGCTGAAAGCGCGGCCAAGCAGTTTGCGTCCGCGCTTTCCACGCTCGACGTCGGCTCGGTCGCCTTTGACGGCAAAGACTCCGGGGTGGCCAAACAACAGGTCCAGGACGTCTTCAAGGCCCTGGAGCCGGACAAGCCCACCGTGGCGGCCGGCGAGCTCACGCTGGACGGCGACACTGCAACGGTTCCGTTGAACTACATCTGGAAAATCGGCACCGGTGAGTGGAAATATACGGTCTCCGCAGAGTTCACGAAATCCGAGGACAAATGGCTGGCCGTCTGGAACCCGGCAACCCTGGTTCCGGGGCTCGCCGATAACGAAATCCTCAGCAAGGGCACCCAGTCGCCGCAGCGTGCCGACATTTTGGGTGCCGGTGACGCGAAGCTTGTCACGTACCGTCCTGTGGTCAACGTGGGGATCGACAGACTGCTCCTGGGATCCGCGGATGCCGCCGCGTCGGCCACTAAACTGGCCGAACTGGTGGGTGTGGATCCCGCCGCCTACGCCCAGCAGGTTGCCGCCTCCGGCGCCGAGGCGTTTGTCCGGGCGATCACCCTCCGTGACGAGGGCCGCACCATCACGGACGCGCAGATCACGGCCATCCCCGGTGCCCGCGCCATCCCCGAAGCCCAGCCGCTGGCACCCAGCCGCACGTTTGCAAGGGCAGTCCTGGGCACCGTCGGCGAGGCCACGGCAGAACAGATCGAGGCGTCCGACGGCGTCCTGACCGCCGGAGACGTGACCGGCATTGGCGGGCTCCAGCAGCAGTACGACCCACAGCTCCGCGGCACCGACGCCGTGGTGATCCGTGCGCAGCGGGCCGACCTCACCCGCGAACAGATCCAGGCCGCGGGAACAGACCCCCGCAAGGTGGTGTTCGAGATGGCCCCAACCCCCGGCACTCCCCTGAAAACCACTCTGGATCCAAACCTCCAGTCACTCGCAGAGAGCACGCTTGCCGGTGTGGGCCCGGCGTCGGCCATAGTGGCGCTCCGCCCCTCCACGGGTGCGGTGCTCGCGGCGGCCTCCGGCCCGGGAAGCAACGGCTACAACACCGCAATGCTGGGCCAGTACGCGCCCGGGTCAACCTTCAAGATCATCGACTCTCTCGCCATGCTCCGCAACGGACTGACGCCCGATTCGAAGGTGGAATGCACCCCCACTCTTACCGTGGACGGCCGCACGTTCAAGAACGCGGAAGGCTACCCGGAAACCTCACTGGGGTCGGTGGCACTCCGCGACGCCTTTGCCCACTCGTGCAACACGGCCTTCATCGCTGCGCGCGACACAGTCACGCAGGCCCAGCTTGAGGCTGCCGCCGTCGCCATGGGCGTAGCCGTGGAGGCCCCCGCGCTGGGCGCCGCGGCGTTCCTCGGGTCCGTTCCGGGCGAGGCTGCCGGCACCGAACATGCCGCCTCGATGATCGGCCAGGGCAAGGTACTCCTGTCCCCGCTGGCGGCGGCCATCATGGCCGGCTCCGTGGGCAAGGGATCCCCCGTCTCACCGCAGCTGGTCCTGAACCCCGACGTCGGCGCAGCCGCGGCAGACACCTCAGGCGCGGCGACGGCGGACGCGGGTTCGCCGTCGTCGACCGTTACGCCCGAGGCGCCGTCCAAGGCGTCCGGCCAGCCGATCACTGTCGCCGAGGCCGCGGCGCTGTCCGACATGATGCGGGCCGTGGTCACGTCCGGCCACGCCGGCTTCCTGGCGACCGTTCCGGGCGCGCCGGTGGGCGCCAAGACCGGCACGGCGGAGTTCGGCAAGGAGACCCCGCCCAAGACCCACGCGTGGATTGTGGCTGTCCACGGTGACCTGGCAGTGGCCGTTTTCGTCGAGGACGGCGGCCTCGGAGCCACCACGTCCGGGCCGCTGCTCAAGCAGTTCCTGGCCGCCGCCGGCTAAGGACGGCCAGCGCTAGATGGCGATCCGGTAGATATGGTGCGTGTATTCGAACGGGAAGTCGTCCGCAAAGGTACCTCCGGACACTTTCAGTGCCCTGCCTTCATTTACCACCTCCACGCTTGTTCCCGTAATCCGGCCGGGGAGGGCGAAGGTCCGCGTGCCGGGCTCGGTACCCAGACCGATTTCTGCGAAGACATAGGCCGACCCCGCCCTAGCCTTGAGCATGGTGTCCACCCCAGGGCCGAAGTTCCAGGCATAGGACTGTGTGTTGATCACGGGAGCCAGTGACGTGATCTTGGCATTGGCCGCCCGGATCTGCCCCTTCCGCCCCTCGCTGCAGTCCACCAGCGAGTATCCGCCATTGACCCCGTCATTGTTGTGCTGGAAAAACATGATGCCCCGGGCCTCGTGGATGATTGCCGACCAGCACGCGCCTTCTATCTCTTCCGGACTGATGGTGCGGGCGCCGGTGTCGTTGAGGGACGGCATTGCCGTCTCCACGAACATCCAGTTGGGTTTGACGCCGGGCGGCGCCTGGTAGGACCGCATTCTGTCCATCAGCCAGCCGTAAGTGGCTGACCGCATCGTGGGCGTTTCCGCCGGCCAATGCGGAGACTGCTTGACGGCGGCTCCGGTATCGGGGGAGGTGTAGGCGTAGTTGTCCACGCTGGCCCCATCGACTACGGACATAAAATCGTCCATGGTTCCCTGGGCCCACCATGTGCCCAGCACGCCTTTGGAATAGTTGGCGTTGATGAATCTCCCGTCCTGCCTGGAGCGGAGAGCCGAGACCTGTTGCTGCATGTTGGCGAGGCTTGCGTTGGTGTCTGCCCCGCCGCACCCCAGCCCCATGTCGCATTCGTCAAAGGCAAAGAGACCCACAACGTTGGGATCGTCCCCAATCTCGGCCGCGGAGAACTCATCCTGGACGATGCAGAACATCCCTTTGGAGGTGGCAACGCTCAGTGGATCGTTGTGCTCAACCGCCTGGAAGGTGTTGATGCCCATGGATTTCAGTTGCTCCGCGTGGGCAGGGCGGCCGAAGAAAACCGCCAGTGGGAAGAATGACGGATCGGTCCAGCCGGCGCCCGCCGCCTTGGGGAAGGCCCGCCAGTAGTCGGGGCCGCCCTCCCACCCGACGCGGGGCAGGTCCAGCAGGTCTGCTTGCTCGGACAGCGGCCCGGTTGAAGTGCCGGCAGTGGGTCCGCCACCCTGGCCGTAGGCGCTGGCGAGCACTCCTGCCGTTCCCGCAGCCACTGCGGCCGCACCGAATCCTACGAAGAGGCTCCTCCGGCCAACAGTACTGTCGAGAAAATTGGCGCGTTCCATATGCATTCCTTCCGGTCCGCGATCTCTCAATGATGGGCCGGAGGCAGGGAACGGGTCTATAGGGGTTTTCACAGACCGGGCAGAAACGGCCGCATCCAGCCAAAGTGCTTCACAGCTGGACAAAAACTCTTGTGGGGCGGGCGTGGGAAGATTGTTGGCGTGGCCCACATAGACATTTCCGGTATTGACTACTTCCTCTCCGATGGCACCCAACTGCTCAACGGCGTGACTTTTAAGGTCCCGGACGGCACCAAAACAGCCCTGATCGGCCCCAACGGCACCGGCAAAACCACCCTCTTCCGCATCATTTCCGGTGACCTCGTTCCGGACGAAGGCGTGATCGGCCGCTCCGGAAACATGGGCATCATGCGCCAGTTCGTGGGCCAGGTCCGGGATGATTCCACCGTCCGCGACCTTCTGGTTTCCGCCGCCCCGCCGGCCCTGGCAGCCGCGGCCAAGGAAGTGGACGTGGCTGAGCTCGCGATGGTGGAGCACGACGACGAGCCCTCCCAGATGCGGTACGCCCAGGCGATCGTGGACTGGGGAGACGCAGGAGGCTACGACGTCGAAACCGTCTGGGACGAGGTCTGCATGGCCGCCCTCGGACTGCCCTTCGACCGCGCGCAGCACCGCCCGGCGTCGAGCCTGTCCGGCGGCGAGCAGAAGCGCCTGGTGCTGGAAGCCCTGTTCGCGGGTCCAGACGAACTCCTGCTTCTGGACGAACCGGACAACTATCTCGATGTGCCCGGCAAGCGCTGGCTTGAGGACAAGCTCAACGGGTCCAAAAAGACTGTTTTCTTCATCAGCCACGACCGCGAGCTGCTCAACAATGCCGCCGGACGCATCGTGACTCTCGAACCGGGCATCAACGGCGCAGGTGCCTGGGTGCACGGCGGCGGCTTTGGCTCCTACGTCGACGCCCGCGCCGACCGGAACGCCCGCTTCGAAGAGCTCCGCAAGCGCTGGGACGAGGAGCACATAAAGCTCAAGGAACTCGTCAACATGTACAAAAACAAGGCGGCATTCCGCTCGGACATGGCCAACCGCTACCAGGCCGCCCAGACGCGCCTGGCCAAGTTCCTCGAGGCCGGCCCGCCCGAAGCGCTGCCGATCGAGCAGAACGTGCGCATGCGCCTGAAGGGCGGCCGGACCGCCAAGCGCGCCGTCGTGGCTGAAAAACTGGAACTGACCGGGCTGATGAAGCCGTTCTCCACCGAGGTGTGGTTCGGTGACCGTGTGGGTGTGCTCGGCTCCAACGGCTCCGGCAAGAGCCACTTCCTGCGGCTGCTCGCCACGGGTGGGACGGACCCGGAACGCGAGCACCTCCCCGTGTCCGACGTCGATATCGCCGAAGTGCCGCACGAAGGCACCGTGAAACTCGGCGCCCGCATCCGGCCCGGCTTCTTCGCCCAGACCCACTTCCGGCCCGACCTCCTGGGCAAGACCCTGTTGGAGATCCTGCACCGCGGCGACGAGCACCGGTCCGGCCTGGGACGCGAGGCCGCCGCCGGCGCTTTGGACGGCTACGGACTGGCATCGCAGTCGGAGCAGAAGTACGAGTCCCTCTCCGGTGGCCAGCAGGCGCGGTTCCAGATCCTGCTGCTGCAGCTCTCCGGCGCCACGCTCCTGCTGCTGGATGAGCCCACGGACAACCTGGACCTCCATTCGGCCGAGGCACTGGAAAAGGCCATCGACCACTTCGAGGGGACCGTCCTGGCAGTCACGCACGACCGCTGGTTCGCCCGCACCTTCGACCGCTTCCTGGTGTTCGGTTCCGACGGCAGGGTGTACGAATCTCCCGAGCCCGTGTGGGACGAAAAACGGGTTGAGCGCGCCCGCTAACGCTCTCTCAGTTCCTGCAGGCTTTCGGCAAACGCTCTCTCACCCGGTGAGAGAGCGTTTGCTTTTTTTGTGCAGAAAGTGAGAGAGCGTTTTGTACAGGAAGCGAGAGAGGGCCAGGTTGCGATCATATGATCAAGAATTGCTATCATATGAGCATGAAGACTGACGAGCGGCACCGCCTGATCGGGGAGCTGCTGCGCCGCAAAACCGAGGTCTCGGTGGAGGAGCTGACCCAGGCGTGCGACGCATCGGGCGCCACCATCCGCCGCGACCTTGAGATGCTCGCATCGCATGGCGTGCTGCGCCGGGTCCACGGCGGTGCCAGGAGCCTCATCGCCGGCGGCGAAAACCCCGGCTACGGCCAGCGCGAACTCGAAGACCAGGCTGTGAAGGTCAGGATTGCCGCCGCCGTGGCCGGCCTGCTGGGAGAACGCGAACACGTGTGGCTGGACAGCGGCACCACAGCCACGGAAATTGCCCGCGTCCTCCGCGGGCGCGAACTGACGCTGATGCCCATGTCCATGCGCTCCCTGATAACGGTCACGGACGACGACCCGCACGCCGGCCAGCGTCCTGCGCTGCTGCTCCCCGGCGGAAGCCTGGTCCCCGGCGAGCTGTCGTTCCGCGGCCCGCTCGCGGAGGCCAACATCCGGTCCCTGCGCTTCGACACGGCGGTGGTCACGCCCTGCGCCTTGAACCTCAAGGACGGCCTCCTGGCCCATGATTTGGACGATGCCGCAGTGAAGCGGGCTGGAATCGACTCGGCGGGACGGGTGATTGTTGCCTGCGCCGGTGCCAAATGGAATGCCACCGCGGTGGCCCTGGTTGCCCCCTTGGACGCGGTGAACGTGATTGTCACGGACAAAGACCTGAGTGCGGACGAACTCGCACACCTTAACAAGCTCTCGGTGGAAGTAGTCAAAGCATGAGCATCAACACCAGCATGACGGCCGGACCGTCCCTCAGGTCAGCCGCCGCCGCCACTTTTGTGGTCTTCGGAATCAACGGGTTTGTTTTTGCCAGCTGGGCCGCCAGGATCCCCGCCGTCACCGAGACGCTGCACCTGACCTCCGGCCAGATGGGCACGCTTCTGCTGTGCATAGCCGTCGGCTCACTGCTGGCCCTTCCGACGGCGGGACTGGTGGTGGGGAAGATCGGCACCGCCAACGCGGTGCGCGTTGGCGGCCTGCTGTCCGCTCTGGCCGGGGTGGGCATTGCCCTGTCCCTGTCGGCGGAATCGGTTCCGGGCACTGCCATTGCGCTGTTCTTCTTCGGCATCGGCGTCGGGCTGTGGGACGTGTCCCAGAACATTGAGGGGGCCGACGTCGAGCACAAGCTGCGGCGCACCATCATGCCCCAGTTCCATGCTGCCTTCAGCGGCGGTGCCTTTGTGGGGGCCCTGATCGGTGCGGGCCTGTCAACGATCGGCGTCGGGCTGCCATTGCACTTGCTGGTCATCGCCGGCGTGGTGGTGGTAGTCGCCCTCGTGGCGCCCCGCTACTTCCTCCCGCACATAGCTCATGCCCTCCCGGCCGAGGGTGAACCGACGGCGGCGAAGGGGCCATCGGCGTGGCGGGACAGCCGCACCCTGCTGATAGGCGTTGTGGTGCTGGGCGCAACACTCACCGAAGGCGCCGGAAACGACTGGATCGCCAAGGCCACCGTGGACGGCCTGGGCAGTTCGGAATCCACCGGGGCCCTGATGTTCGCCTTGTTTGTCCTGGCGATGACGGCGATGCGGCTCTTGGGCGGCCGCGTGATCGACACGTACGGACGTGTTGTAGTGCTCCGGGCAAGCATGGTCGCGGCCACGGCAGGTTTGTGCCTGTTTGTGCTCGCCGGGAACATCTGGCTGGCCGGGGTTGGTGCTGCGCTGTGGGGCGTGGGCGCTGCGCTGGCCTTCCCCATGGGGATGTCCGCGGCCGCCGACGATCCGAAGCATGCAGCCGCGAGGGTTTCGGTTGTATCCACTTTGGGGTATGTTTCCTTCCTCGCCGGCCCGCCGTTGCTGGGCTACCTGGGCGACCTCACGGGAATCCACCTGGCGCTCCTCGCGATCCTCGCCCCGATCCTGGTGGCCTTGCTCCTCGCCGGAGCCGCGAGGCCCCTGTCCTCCAAGTAGGGAGGGACCATCGGTTATAGGGTGGTGAGATGTACAGAGCGTGGCGCAAAGGACCGGGGTGGATCAGCCGAGTTGACCGGCACCTTGTCCGCGGCGTGTCGTCGTTCCCGGGAGGAAACCACGATGCGTTCTTCCGCGGCCTCTCCGCGTCCGCCACTCACGGCAAACTGTGGATGGTGGCAGCCGCGATCATGGCCGCGTTTGCCGGCAAGCCCCGCCGGGCCGCCCTGCACGGGCTGATCGCCCAAGCGGTGGCTTCGGCTGTGACTAACGTGGTGTTCAAGACCCTGTTGCCGCGGGCACGGCCGCTCCCTGAGCATCTGCCGGTTTTCCGGTTCGTCCATCCGCAGCCCACCAGTTCGTCCATGCCATCGGGGCATTCGGCCTCGGCCATCGCCTTCGCGCTCGGCGCCGGGATGGTTAAGCCGGTTGTCGGTGCGGCACTTGCGCCGGCGGCACTGGGGGTGGCCTACTCACGTGTCCACACTGGGGCCCACTGGCCATCGGATGTGTTCTTCGGTTCGGCGATCGGTGCAGGGGCAGCGCTGGTGACCCGCAAGTGGTGGCCCGTCCGCCCACCGTTTCCCGAAGTGTCCCGCACCGCAACCCACGCCCCGGAACTGCCGGGCGGTGCAGGTCTCAGCATCGTGGTGAACACCCTGGGCGGCTCATTCACCGAACAAACGGGAGACGCACTCCAGGAAGTATTCCCGAAAGCGCATATAAAAACGGTCGAGCTGGGAGAGAGCCTGGAGGAGGCCATCCAGGCCACCGCTTCCCGCCCGGACACCCGTGCCCTTGGCGTGTGGGGCGGCGACGGAACTGTTGGCACGGCGGCCGCGGCCGCCGTCGAACATTCCCTTCCCCTGCTGGTGCTCCCGGGCGGAACACTCAACCACTTCGCGCGGGACACGGGGACTGCCACCCTGAAGGACGCTGTGGCCGCCGCGGCCGCCGGTGATGCCGCGCGTGCCGACGTCGGCGTTGTGACCGTGGAGCGCGGGCTGGCGGGCAACCCGGAAACAGCTGACCTGGTCATGCTGAACACGGCCAGCATCGGCATGTACCCCAACCTGGTCCGGCGCAGGGAGCAGCTGCAGCCGGCCCTCGGCAAACCGCTGGCCGGCGTGGTGGCAATGTTCCGGACCTTCGCCGCGGGAACACCCACCACCCTGACAGTGGACGGTGTCCGGCACAAACTCTGGATCGCGTACATCGGACGCGGCCGCTACTACCCCCGGGACCATGCGCCCTTGTCGCGGCCGGTGCTGGACGATGGCGTCCTCGATGTCCGGATGATCACCGCCGACGAATCCTTTGCCCGGCTCCGGCTCCTGTGGTCGGTGCTGACCGGCACGGTGGCGACGTCCCGGATCACCCACCTGCGGGCGGCCACGGAGGTCCGCATTGAGTCGGAGGTCTCCCCCATGGCACTGGCGGTCGACGGTGAGGCTTTGGCGGGCGTGCGCAGCGTCCGGATCCGGGTGGAACCGCGTGCCCTGACGTACTACTCGTCCCGCTCCTAAGCCGACTGCGTCCCGGAGGGGACCCCTCATCATCCGTGCGGACTACCCTGATTCGACCCTGAATCATCCCTGAGACCGGCGAAATCCGGCCGTGCCGTCGGTAGCGTGGAACGTACACACGAAAACTTCCCCGCATCCCGCATCCCGCAGCCACGGGCTGCTGTTCTAAGGAACATTTCCATGATTGAGGCAACAGGCCTGACCAAGGTCTACGGCAGCAAAACGGCGGTTGACGGCGTCAGCTTCACCGTCAAGGCAGGGCAGGTAACGGGCTTCCTGGGCCCGAACGGTGCCGGCAAATCCACCACCATGCGCATGATCATGGGACTGGACCGGCCGACGTCGGGCACGGTCACCGTCAACGGCCTGCACTACGCCGATCACAAGGCCCCCCTGCACGAGGTGGGTGCGCTGCTGGACGCTAAGGCGGTCCACACCAGCCGCAGCGCCTACAACCATCTGCGGGCCATGGCGGCGACGCACAACATCCCCACGTCCCGGGTGCACGAAGTCATCGAGATGACCGGCCTGGAGGCCGTGGCACGGAAGAAGGCAGGCGGCTTCTCGCTGGGCATGGGGCAGCGCCTGGGCATTGCCGCCGCGCTCCTTGGCGATCCGCAGACCCTGATCCTGGATGAGCCGGTCAACGGCCTCGATCCGGAGGGTGTGCTGTGGGTCCGCAACCTGGTCCGCTACCTCGCCGGCCAGGGGAAGACAATCTTCCTGTCCTCACACCTCATGAGTGAAATGGCCCAGACCGCAGACCACCTGATCGTGATCGGCCGCGGCAGGATCATTGCCGACGCCCCCGTGCAGGACATCATTGCGGGCACCCGTCAGGTCAAGACCCTGGTCCGCACGTCCGCGGCCACCCAGCTGTCGGCCCTGCTGTCCGGGGATGGCGTGACGGTGGACCAGGGCCAGCCCGAAACCCTGGAGGTGACCGGCCTGGACGCACGGCAGATCGCCCAGGTGGCAATGGACAACCGCGTCCTCGTCTACGAACTCACCCCGCAGCAATCGTCTCTGGAAGACGCCTACTTCGATCTCACCAAGGACGAAGTGGAATACCACTCCCACCTGACCGGTGGACCCGCCGGCGAGTTCGCCCCGGAAAACGCCCCGGCAACGGCAGGAAAGTAAGGACGATGACCACCATGACTGATACCCAAACTTCCCGGGTCCGTTCCACCGCTGGTACCAAGGGGGTGACCTTCGCCGGTGTGCTGCGGTCCGAATGGATCAAGCTGTTCTCCCTGATGTCCACCCGCATCCTGCTGCTCCTGACCCTTGTGGCGATTGTTGGCGTCGGGGCCCTTGCCGTCCTGATCCGGTTCTCCTTCCTGGACTCCCTGGCCCAGCAGGCGCGGGACCAGGGCCAGACCATGACACCGGAAATGATGGCGCAGTCCGTCCCGCCGGGTTCGGGCTTTGACCTGTACAACCTGCCCAATGCCGGCCTGCAGATCGGCATCCTGGTGCTGGGCTCGCTGGCTGTCCTGTTCATCTCTTCCGAATACGCCACGGGAATGATCCGTTCCACCATGAACGCCGTCCCGCGTCGGACGCCCGCCTTTGTGGCCAAGGCGATCCTGCTCGCCGTGATCTCCTACGTCATCACCACCATCGCCGCCGCGGCCACGTTCCTCATTGCCATGCCGGTCTTCCAGGGACTGGGCTTTGACCTGGGCTGGTCCACGGACGGCGTGCTGTACAGCGTCTTCACGGGCGGCCTCTACGTTGCCGGTGTGGCCTTGATCGGCCTGTCGCTCGGCGCACTGCTGCGCAACTCCGCCGGCGGCATCACCGTGCTGGTGGGCCTGTTCTTCGTGGTGTCCATCGCGGCGAGTTTTATGACCTTCATCCCCGGTGACTTCTGGAAGTACGTGCCGCAGTACCTCCCCAGCGACGCCGGCGGACGGTTCCTGTCCATTGGCCACACCGACGGCATCATCGATCCTTGGCAAGGCGGCCTGATTTTCCTGGGCTACGTTCTGCTGTTCCTGGTTCCGGCCATGATTGTGCTCAAGAAACGCGACGTCTAGGCGGACACTAGGCTCAGAGCATGAATGAAGCGGCTCTCGTCAGGGACGCGCCGGCCAGCCAGGCCGACGCGTCCTTTGCCGAAATCACGGCCAAGCGCCGCGGCCTGCTCCGGCGGTACCTCTACCAGCGTCCCCGGGTGATGGACGGTGTGGTGGCGTTCAGCTATGCGCTGCTGGTGGCGCCGACCGTGGTGGACGCGATCATGTCCGGCGCCTGGCTGGCGGCGGCGCTCCTCTTCGCGGTCGCTGGCGCCCTGTTCTTCCGGCGCTCCCACCCCGTGGCGCTGGCAGCCTTCGTCGCGGTCATGGAAGTGGCCATCACGCTGCTTCACCCGTGGGGCTCCAACGTTTCGGCGGGGCTGTGGTTCGCGCTCTACGCCGTGGCCGTGGTGCACACGCGCCGGTTCGCGCTGGTGGCCATGGCCGCCGCCACGGCACCGCTGGCCCTGCTGTACCTGCTGGCCGCCGTTGGTCCCATGGAGAATTCCTTCGTCCACGATGCCGGCGGCAATCCCGGGGACTTCCACCTCCTGACCAGCATCGCCACCGGCGCCACCATCGCCCTGTCCAACGTCATCGCCACCGGGATCGGCATCTCGGTGCGGCAACGGCGGGAGCATGAGCAGGAGATCTCCGCCTGGGCGGCGCGGACGGCCAGCCTTGCGTCCGTCAACGAACGCAACCGGATCGCCCGCGAAATGCACGACGTCGTGGCGCACTCGCTGACGGTGATGGTCAGCCTCTCCGACGGCGCCGCCGTTGTGGTCCGGAAAAGTCCCGACCGCGCCGGCGAGGTGCTTGGTGAACTGTCGCGGACCGGCCGGACCGCGCTGGCTGACATGCGGCGTGTCCTGGGCGTACTTCGGGACGACGCCGGCGGGACGGCGCCACGGCAGCCCCTCGCTTCCGGCGACAGCCTGGCGAAGCTCCTGGAGGGTTTCCGGACCGCGGGCCTGCCGCTGCACTACTCGCACACCGGCCCGGCGCTGCCCGACGACGCGGCCTTCCAGCTGACGGTTTACCGGATAGTTCAGGAGTCACTGACCAATGTGCTCCGCCACGGCCGGTCGCTGGGACGGGTGGATGTGGGCATCGTCCGGGCTGGCTCCACGGTCACCATTGAAGTGCTCGACGACGGCGCGGGAGCCCCGGGTCCGGGCACCTCCGACGGCGGCGGGCCGGGTTCAGGCGGGCCCGGCTCCGGCCAGGGGCTGGCGGGCATGGCCGAACGGGCGCGCATCTACGCAGGCACCGTGGTGGCCGGGCGGCGTGGCCGCGGCTGGCGGGTGTATGCCGTCCTGAGCTGGCCGGCCGACGAGCCCGCGGAACCTCACAACCATCCACCACAACTGCAAGGCACACGTGACTGAGACCCAACCGATAACCGTCCTGCTGGTGGATGACCAGCCGCTCCTCAGGATGGGCTTCCGCCTCATCCTCGAAGGCGAGGAAGAGCTGCATATTGTGGGCGAGGCCTCCGATGGTGCCGAGGCGGTGCGGCTGGTCCGCGACCTCAACCCCGACGTGGTGCTGATGGACGTCCGGATGCCCGTTCTGGACGGCATCGAGGCAACCCGCGCCATCACGGCCTCCGGATCCTGCGCCCGGGTCATTATCCTCACCACTTTTGACGTGGACGAATACGCGTTCGCCGGGCTCCAGGCAGGAGCGT
Source organism: Pseudarthrobacter sp. RHLT3-21 (assembly GCF_059383495.1). Classification (NCBI taxonomy): domain Bacteria; kingdom Bacillati; phylum Actinomycetota; class Actinomycetes; order Micrococcales; family Micrococcaceae; genus Pseudarthrobacter; species Pseudarthrobacter sp. RHLT3-21. The sequence continues at coordinate 206,339 of NZ_JBWZCI010000005.1, read as the reverse complement.
CCGCGTTCCTGCTCAAGGACGTGGCGCCGTCGGATCTGGTCAGCGCCGTCCGGGTGGTGGCCAGCGGGGATGCCGTAGTGGCCCCGCGTGTCACGCGACGGCTGCTGGAGACGTATGTCCGCGGTGCTGCCATGCCAACCCCCTCCGCCGCACCGCGGGATCCCCTGCTCGAAGACCTCACCCCGCGCGAAACGGAAATGCTGGAAGCCATGGCGGAGGGCCTCTCCAACGCCGAAATCGCGCACCGGTATTTCCTGTCCGAAGCCACGGTGAAGACCCACGTCCGCCGGATCCTGACCAAGCTCCACCTGCGCGACCGGGTCCAGGCAGTGGTTTACGCCTACGAGACCGGCCTGGTGGTCCCGAGCAATCCTGACTACTGACGCACAGGTTCCGCACAGGAAGGGCCTATGCAGGGGATAGGCGGGGCGCGCTGGATGGAGCCATGAGCAACCACCCTCCCCACCCCAACCACGACCGCGGCCTTGAGTTTGATCTGTCCACCATGGTCAGCCGCCGTTCACTCGGAATGTTTTTCGGCGCCGGCGGTGCGGCAGCGGCGCTGGCAGCCTGCACCCCCGGCGGGTCAGGCACCACAACCGGCACGTCGACGTCGACCGCCACGGAGAGTGCCTCAGCCACCGCAAGCGCCGCCACCACGACGGCGACTCCCACCGCCAGCCCCACGCTCACCCGGGCGATCGCGGAGTGCGGCGTGGAGATCCCCCAGGAAACAGGAGGTCCTTACCCCGGTGACGGCTCCAACGGCCCCAACGTCCTGACAGCATCCGGGGTGGTGCGGCAGGACATCACCGCAAGCTTCGGAACCGGAAGCGCCACAGCCGAGGGTGTGCCGCTGACGTTCACCGTGACCCTGCTGGACAACGCCAACGGCTGCGTGCCCCTGGCCGGCGCGGCCGTTTCACCTTCACCTCAATCTTCCCGGGCGCCTACATGGGCCGTTGGCCGCATATCCACTTTGAGGTGTTCGAGTCCATGAGCAACGCCACGGCCGCCGGACAGGTGCTGGCGGTATCGCAGATCGCACTGACCAAGGCCTCCTGCGACGACGTCTACGCCACTCCCGGCTACGAGGCCAGTGTCCGCAGCATGGCCCGCACAACCCTGCAGTTGGACAACGTCTTCGGGGACGACGGCGGCATCTACCAGCTCGCCACCATGACAGGATCGGCGTCCACGGGCTACACGGCCGGGCTCAACGTGACCATCTAGACTCGGGACCATGCCTTCACCTTCCACTGCCGCAGACCACATCCAGGACCTTGGCGCGTACGTCAGCGCCTCGCCGTCGAGCTTCCACGCTGTGCACGAGGCCGCCCGGCGGCTGGACGCTGCCGGCTTCACGGGCCTGGACGAGCGCGAGCCCTGGGCTGGCGGGGCTGGTTCGTTCTACCTGGTCCGCGACGGCGCGCTGATCGCCTGGGTGGTCCCGGAAGGCGCCGGACCCACCACCGGGTTCAACATCCTGGGTGCGCACACGGACTCCCCGTCGTTCAAGCTCAAGCCCAAGCCCACCATCGGCGCCCACGGCTGGCTGCAGGCCGGCGTGGAGGTTTACGGCGGGCCGCTGCTGAACTCCTGGCTGGACCGGGAGCTGCAGCTGGCCGGGCGGCTGGTCATGCTGGACGGCACCGAGCACCTCACGGCCACCGGGCCCATGTTCCGTTTCCCGCAGCTGGCCATCCACCTTGACCGTGCGGTGAACGACGCCCTGACCCTGGACAAGCAGCGGCACATGAACCCTGTGTGGGGCCTGGGCGATCCCGCCGACGTGGACCTCCTCGCCGTACTCGCTTCCCGCGTCCCTGGCGGTGCTTCCGTGGATCCGGCCAAGATCGGAGGGTACGACGTCGTTATTGCAGACACGCAGGCACCCGCGGTTTTCGGGGCCAACGGTGAGTTTTTCGCCTCCGGGCGTCTGGACAACCTTTCCGCGACGCACGCCGGGCTGGCGGCGCTGATCGCGCACGGTTCTTCTTCCGTCGCCGGTGCGCCGATCGCCGTCCTCGCGGCGTTCGACCACGAGGAAATCGGTTCCAACTCCCGTTCCGGTGCGTGCGGGCCCATCCTCGAAGACGTGCTCGTGCGGATCTCCGACGGCCTGGGCGCAACAGTCAGTCAGCGGCGGCAGGCCCTGGCGGGGTCGTTCTGTGTTTCCGCCGACGCCGGCCATGCTGTCCACCCCAACTATGCGGAGCGGCACGATCCCGCGAACCACCCGATGCTGAACGGCGGGCCACTGCTGAAGATCAACGCCAGCCAGCGCTACGCCACGGATGCCAACGGTGCGGCCTTCTGGGCCCGGCTCTGCGCTGGCGCAGGCGTGCCTTACCAGGAATTCGTGTCAAACAACGTGATGCCCTGCGGCTCCACCATCGGGCCGCTGACCGCCACCCGCCTGGGAATCCGCACCGTGGACGTGGGCGTGCCCCTGCTGTCCATGCACTCCGCGCGCGAACTCTGCGGCGTGGCGGACCCATACAGGCTGGCCACGGTAACGGAGCAGTTCTTCCGGACAGCGGCATAGGGCTGCCCTTCAGACTGGTCAGCTGGCGGGTTTTAGCGCGGTCCGCCATGCGGCGACAGCTTTGGTGGTGCTGAAGGTCCAGGTGGCGGTGCCGCTGGCGCCGGCGGTGGCCTGGATTCGGTCAGCCTGTTCCGCTATCTGGGTAGCCAGCATAATCTGTGGGCGTGAAACGCAGTCGCCGGTCGTGGAAATGGTCGACATCGAGAAGGACCCGGTGCCGGGTTTGAATACCAGCAGTCGCAGTTGGGCCAGGGTCGGGTCGGAGGAGCTGTCGTTGAGGCCGGTCTTCACCGCGGCGTACACGCGGCCAAAGGCGTCGGCCTGCAAAGTTTTAAGGTTGATGTGGTCATCGGCCTGACCCTTGCCCTTGATTGCCGGCTGGACGTTCCACGATGAGGACGAAGTCGGGTTGGTGCCGTCCGTGCGGGTGGCCCAGTGCACGGTGCCGGTCAGCTGGTCGCTCCACATCACGCCGATCTTGTTTTTGAAGGCCACAACCGCTGATATGTCATCGGGTGCGGCATTTGGATTGGACACTGGAATGACGAACGGGGTCGCCCAGCTCGTGCCACCCGGGGCGGAGTTGTTGACGTAGACGGTGTTGGCGAATCCTGTGGAAGAGCTGCCGGCGACCTGGGTCCACGTGGCCCAGATTGCCCCCGTGGAGTCCTTATCGATGGTCATCGACTCGCTGCTGTTGTTGGTGATGGTCGTCGGGAAACCACTGTCCAGCTGTACGTGCCGTCGGAGTAGCTGTAGCGGTAGAGCTTGGCCGGCTGACCGGGAACCGATGGATTGGTGCGCCTTCGCCCGTGATCGTGACGACGTGGGAGGCAATGTAAAGATGCTCGCCGTCCCACAGGGTGTCGGCCAGGGTGCTGCTGCGGTTGTCATTGCGCAGCCCGGTGTCTACCCATGTCTCCGTGGTGCGGTCCAGCCGGTAGATGTGCCAGCCGCTTCCCGTCTTCCACATGTCCGCCCACCAGGAGCCTTCGTTCCACCACAGCTTGCTCTGCGGCTTGTCCGACGTCGGGGGATTGCTGACACCCGAATAGCTGATGCTCGGTATGCCATAACTAGCGACTGCCGACGCGCCGTTGGAATTACCGAGCAGAGTCCCGCGACAAGGGTGGCCACGACGAGCGCCCGGCTAAGCCGGCGGATGGAACTTTTTGTCTTCATCGCCGATTTCCTGGGCTTTTGAAAACGCACACCTGAGGTCCGGATATGCGTCGACCCAGAAACGACGGCAGAATCCCAGTTATGCGACAGGGTAGACCGGAGACGGGAGACCATGCAACCAATTCCGTGCAATAACCCTTATCCCTATTTCTTGGGTTGTGTGATATCCCCTATCCCTATTTCCCGGGCGGTGAGATAACCCCTATCCCTAAGCATTGGACGGCACGGGAACCCCGCTACTTACGTAGGGGCGGGTGGAAATGGCCTGCAAAGCGAGTACCGGCTACTCGTGACACGACTTGGGCCGGACCATAGGCTCTACGACACGGGCAGAGTCTAAGGCTAAGAGAGCTGGGGCCAAAGACCAGACCATGACCGGGTAAGCGCTAGTGCCGCGCTCGTCCTCCTATGAGTTGAGCGCGACGTTGTCTGAACGTCCGTATCTGTCATGAAGTGGTGAGGCATTTGTCTATTTCCACCCAGCTCCCAATTACTTTTTCTGAGCCGGCTGTCCTAACGCCGAGGGCCTCGGTGAGTGTGGTTATCCCAACCCTAAATGAAGCAATGAATCTTCCCTGGGTCCTTCGCCGCATGCCCTCGTACGTGGACGAGGTTGTCATCGTAGATGGGCGCTCCCATGATCACACCGTCGACGTTGCTCGGGCACTCCGCCTCGACGTCGTCGTAGTGGACGAGCAGCGCAAGGGAAAAGGTGTTGCTGTCCGGGCGGGGTTCGCCGCGGCTTCGGGAGACATCATCGTCATGCTGGACGCCGACGGAAGCATGGACCCCCAGGAAATAGGCTGGTTCGTTTCCCCGCTTCAGCATGACTACGACTTCGTCAAAGGCTCGCGTTACGTCACCGGGGGTGGGTCCGAGGACCTGACCTGGTTGCGCAGCGCCGGCAACCGGGTGCTGACAGGTTTGGCCAACACGGTGTTGCACAGCGACTACTCCGATCTTTGCTATGGATACATCGCGTTCCGCAGGGAGTGCCTGGAGGTTCTGGAGCTGGAATCGAACGGCTTTGAAATCGAAACCGAGCTGATTGTCAGGGCGGCGAGGGCAGGCCTCCGCATCGCCGAGGTACCCAGCATTGAGCTTGACCGCATCTCCGGCGCATCGCATCTGCAGACGTTCCGTGACGGATGGCGGGTCCTGCGCACCCTCGCGCGGGAATGCACCATCTGGGAGGCACCCACCGCCGGAGCCCGTCCCGAGGCCCTCCGGCGCGTGAAGTATGCGTATGCCAACGTCAGGTTCCCGCGGACACCTACGGATCCCCAGAGCCTCCTGGCGTTGGTGGAAAGGCATTAGCATGTTCATTCCAGGTGAACCCCCAACGGTCTCCGTGGTCATTTGCTGCTACACCATGGAGCGCTGGGACCGGTTGTTGGACGTTATCGACTCAGTTCGAGCCCAAACACTGGTCCCTGAAGAGGTCATTGTTGTGGTTGACCATAATGAGGACCTGTACGAGCGTCTCCTCTCCATCGTGGATGACGTGACACTGGTACAGAGCAGGGGGCCAGTGGGGCTTTCCGGAGCGCGAAACACCGGGGTGGACCGTGCCAGTTCCGATGTCTTAGCGTTCCTGGACGACGACGCCGAAGCGGCACCGGAATGGCTCGAACGGCTGGTGGCCTTCTATGACGACCCCGATGTGCTGGCCGTGGGCGGGCGCGTTGAACCGGTGTGGGAAAATGGCCGCCCCGCCTACTTCGGCGAGGAGCTCGACTGGATCGTAGGGTGCAGCCACCGTGGTCTGCCCAAGGTGGCGTCCGAAGTCCGGAATGTCATTGGCGCAAACATGTCCTTTCGGCTTGCAGTCCTCCGTCAAGTGGGCGGCTTCAACCTCGCGCTTGGCCGCCAAGGCTCAAAACCCTTGGGCTGCGAAGAGACCGAAATCTGCATTCGTTCCAGGATAGGCGCCCCCGGGTCACGGATCGTCTATGAGCCGGCGGCCCTGGTGCGCCACCACGTGCCCGCCCACCGGGGGACACTCCGCTACATGCTGGCGCGGTCCTGGTCCGAAGGAATTTCCAAGGCGCAGGTCAGTCAGGTGGTGGGCCGCAAGCGGGCGCTGGGACCGGAACGCCGGTATGTAAAAAGTGTGCTGCCACGGGCTGTCCTGGCCGGAATACGCGACTGGAGCACTGGAAGCAACCCCCAAGGACTGGGCCGTGCAGGGTCCGTTCTCGCGGTATTGGCCTTCACGTCCGCCGGCTACTTGCGCGGGCGTCGGCTCGCTCACGTCTCCACAACCCAGCTGAGCAGGACAGCTCCCCAAGGTGCACCCTGGAGGGAAGTCCAGTGAGTGAACGCGTGAATGAGCTGCTCCCGGCCGCCGACGGCGCGGCCCTTGAGCTGGTCCCGGCTATGGAAAGCCATCGCTTGCCGGACTGGCCGGGGGCGCGGTGGATCGGCACCGTCGATCTGGAGACCCTCGCCGCGCACTCGCGGTTGAAGCTGCAGAATCACACGGGTTCAACAAAGAACGGAAACGTCATGCCAACTTACAACGAACGGGCCCGGTTGCTGGTGCGCGAGGGGACAGCTGTGCGCGGTTTCGTCGATGTAGCGACCCCGGGCGGGATGCTCGAACGCAGGGCGCGCAGGACTTTCTGGCTTGGACGTGGGTCGCGGAATCTGCGGCTCTATGCACTGCTGACAGCGCTGCTGCTTGCGCTGAGTGGTGTTCTGGTGGTGCCGGTTACGGCGTCGGCTGCTGCCGGTGATGTTGGGGTTGAGGGTCCGTCGCATTCGGGGACGGGGACGCCGACGGGTACGAAGCGGGCGATTAGTGCGTTGTGGTTCAACGACGGAATCTGGTGGGGGAACCTGTGGGACACTGCTAGCTCGGATTTTCATATCTTCCGGTTCAATGCCGCGACGAGCTCGTGGGTCAACACGGGTGTGGCGACGGAGACGCGGGCAAGCACTCATCATGACGTGCTGTGGGACGGGAAGACGTTGTATGTGGCGAGCTATCAGTTCGTCAACGACGGTCTTCCGGCTGAGCCGAACTTCCCGACGACGATGCGGCGTTACAGCTACGACTCGAGTACAAAGAAGTACTCGCTGCTAGGTTCTTCACAGATCAACAACTCCAAAGTTGAGGTCCTGACCATCGATAAGGACTCGACTGGTCGGGTGTGGGCCACGTGGCAGCAGGGAAACCGGATCTATCTGAACGTCACTGGCACGGATGGCAAGACGTGGGGGAAGCCGTTCCCGCATCCTGCGGCACTGAGCAACGTGTCTGTGGACGACACGTCGGCTGTGATCGCGTTCGGACCCGGCAAGATTGGTGTGATGTGGAGCCGGCAGGTCGGTGACTCCACCGACGGCATGTACTGGAGCTACCACGTCGATACGGACCCGTCGAACACCGCCTGGACCACTCCGGTGGCGGCGGTGTCGGGGCAGCGCAGCAGTGATGACCATATGAACTTGAAGTGGCTGAACTCCTCGGGTGGTCGGGTTTTCGCCGCTGTTAAGACGTCGTTCACGTCGGCGCCTCAGCCGCTGATCCAGCTGTTGGCATTGAGTGGTACGACGTGGTCGGCGTACCCGATCGCGCCTGTTTCGGAGTGCCCGAACCGGGTGATCGTCTTGATTGATGAGAGCACGCAGATGCTGCGTACCTTCGCTACCTATCCGAAGCCGAGTGGCACGACGAACGCTGGTGTCTGCACCAGCACGGGGGGTGCGATCTACGAGAAGTCCACGCCGTTGGACAACATCCACTTCACCACCGCGAAGACGGCTCGTATCGTGGACGCCGACCAGTATGCACATAACGTGACGTCAACGAAGCAGAACCTCAACAGTGCGGCGCAGGGCACGGCCAACAGCGGTCTGCTGGTGCTCGCCGATGTGAACGCCACAAGCCGGTACTGGCACTATTACGACCCCAGCGTCGGTGGTGGGGGTGGTGATACGACGGCTCCCACGGTGACGGCTACGTCTCCGGCTGCTGGTGCGACTGGTGTGGCGGTGACCGCGAATGTGACGGGGTCGTTCTCCGAGGCGATGGATGCGTCGACGGTCACGTCGAGCACGGTCACGTTGACGGCGGGGACGACGACGGTTCCGGCCGCTGTGACGTACGACAGCACGGCCAAGGTTGCGACGTTGAACCCGGGTGCGGACCTGGCGGCGGGTGCGACGTACACCGCGACGATCAAGGGCGGCTCCGGTGGTGTGAAGGACGTAGCCGGTAACGCATTGGCGTCGGACAAGACCTGGACCTTCACCACGGCTTCCGGTGGTGGTGGTGATACGACGGCTCCGACGGTGACGGGTACGTCTCCGGCTGCTGGTGCGACTGGTGTGGCGGTGACGGCGAATGTGACGGGGACGTTCTCGGAGGCGATGGATGCGTCGACGGTCACGTCGAACACGTTCACGTTGAAGGAGGGGACGACGACGGTGCCGGCCGCTGTGACGTATAACAACCAGGTTGCGACGTTGAACCCGGATGCGGATCTGGCGGCGGGTACGACGTACACGGCGACGATCAAGGGCCCCGGTGGGGTGAAGGATGTTGCCGGTAACGCGTTGGCGTCGGACAAGATCTGGACCTTCACCACTAATGCTCAGACAGCCACAGGCATTCAGCGCCAAGGCATGAGCACATTGGTTAACACCACGAGTGCCACGAGTCACACGATTAACAAGCCCGCTTCGGCGGCGGCAGGCCAGGTCTGTATAGTCTCATTGGCGCTCAACGGCTCGACCGTTTCAGCGGCCCCGACTGGCTGGACTCAGTTTGCCGCAAGTACGTCGATCGCCAACCCACATCTGTATGGCTACTACCACGTCATGGGGGCGTCCGAACCTGCTAGCTACACCTGGACCACTGCGGGGTCGGTCACTAGCGGTGGCGGAATCAGTTGCTACTCCGGCGTGAACACCACAACTCCGTTGGACACAACAGCCTCGGTAGCCGCGTCTGCCGTCGCTGCGTCTACGGGCTCGGTTTCTGGAGTCACCACAACGACCGCCGGAGCTATGCTCGTCGGCGCAATCGCCATCAACTCAAGCAATACCACTATCGCTATCACTGGCCCGTCAGACATGACAGAAGTGTATGACCTCGGTGGTAAGCGCACTGAGCTTGACGATGCCCTCCAGGCAACCGCCGGTTCCTCGGGCAGCAAGTCCTGGACATGGAGCAGCGGTTCGCAGCGCGAATGGGCCGGTTGGCTCGTCGCTCTCCGCGCCCAATAACCCCAGCGCCACAGTCCACAACCCAAAAAAGCCGCAGCCATGCGGGGCCGAGACACCATCCGACCGATAGCACCCAGACAGGGGACAACAATGCACACCAGGCAGACCAAGGCCAAGACCAAGGCACTGCATTTCGATATCCACGGCCGCGTCAGGATCCGTGTTGACGCGAAGGCGCCGGCAGCGGCCCAGCTCCAGAGCATGTTGGCGTGTTTCGCCACCGACGCCGAAGGGCCGGCCGATATTGTGGTCGATGACCGGCTGGAGCCGATGCCGGATGCGGGTCTGGTCGAGCACGAGCTCGCGTACACGGAGAACAGTGTGCGTTTCCAGGCCGATCGGGTCCAGGTCGTGAGGGACGCAGAGCAGTGGCGCATTCACGGGCCGGGCGAGCTGTTGACCTCCGTGGTCCCTGTTCTCGATGCCGCCATGGTCGGTCGGGGAGCCGGCATGATCCACGCGGCAACGATGGCGTACCGGGGTCACGCGATTGCGCTTCCGGCCGCCGGTGGGACCGGTAAGACGAGCACCGCCGCTAAGCTGATGCGGCGCGAGGGGTGGTCGTTCATGGGTGATGACTGGGCCTTCCTCGCCGAGGACGCCACGCTGCTCGGCTACGCGAAGCCGATGTTCATTAAGCCGCACCACCGGGCCATCTACCCACACCTGTTCGAAGGTGTCCGGAAGCCCCTCGTTCCCTCACAGCTCTCGGGGAGCGTCGGCCGTCTCACCACGGTGGTGCATCCGTACGTCATCCGTTATCCGCGCCTCGCGGACTTCTCCCGGCGATGGTCGCCGGAGCACCGCATGGTCGAGGCGGGGACCGCGTTCCCGGGGAGGGAAGTGACGACCTCGGCCCCGCTCGCGGCCGCAATCTACATCGAGCGCTACGAGGGCGCCCGGTCTCGGATCGTCGAGCGGACGACCGAGTGGATGGTCGACCGCATGATCGGCAATTTCCACATCGAGATGGCGGGCTTCTCGCAGCGGGTCGTGACTGGCCTGGCGGCCACGTCCGTTGTCCCGTGGCGCGAGCACTTCGCGGCGAAGGGGGTCGTGCTGAGCAAGGCGCTCGACGGGCGGCCCTGCCACCTGCTGCAGGTGCCCTCCGCGTACTCGGCGGACGAGGCGTCGGACGACATCGTCCGGTATCTCGAGCAGCTGCTGCCGTCGGTCCTCGACGAGGAGGCCTGAGGTGCCGGACACAGTGGGTCACAGCCCTGCCGAGGTCACCGCGGTCGTTCCAGCCCGCAACGCGGAGCACCTGCTCCCGCGCTGTCTGGAGGCCCTGCGTCAGTCCGGCGTGGCCGAGATCATCGTGGTGGACGGATGCTCCACAGACCGCACCGTCGAGCTTGCCCTCGCTGCCGGTGCCCGGGTCCTGAGTGATGAGGGGCGCGGCCTGCCATGGGCTCGAACGCTGGGTGTGCAAAGCAGCACCACGCGTTGGGTCCTGCTCGTGGACTCCGACGTCGTGTTCGGGCCCACGGGGGTCGCCGACCTGCTCACGGAGCTGGTCGAGGGCGGCTACGACGCCCTGCAGGCCGGTCTGGAGAGTGTCGCCGGACCGGGCTACTGGGGGCAGGCGCTGGCACATCACCATCGTACCGGCCGCAGCCGCAACTGGTTCGGGCTCGTGGCGACGGTCGTGGACCGGGACCTGATGCTGGGCGTGGGTTTCGACGACTCGTTCAAGTCGGGGGAGGACATCGAGCTGCGTTGGCGGATGCGGGAGTCAGGGCTGCGAACGGCGGTGTCACGCCGGGTCCTCGTCGAACATCGTTTCGCCGCAGACGACTTCGACTTCGCGCTCGACCAGTTCCTCATGGACGGAACGGGACTGGGACGGATGGTCCGCAAGCACGGCTGGCGTGGTGCGAGGTTGGCGCTGTTGCCCGCCGCCGCGGCAGTCCGGGGCAGTGCCTTGAGCCTCGCTGCGGGCCAGCCTCGGTGGGTGCGCTACTACGTCGCCTTCTGCTGGTATAACTACGCCGGCCTGGCGAGGGGGTTGCGTCGTGAGCGCTGACCAGGGGATCACTGTCAGGGACGCCTCGACCGTCCGGCACTCCGCCTTGCGCAGCTCGCTCGGCCTCATCGTGGGCAAGGCCGCCCAGACGGGCGCGGGTTTCGCCTTCTGGGTGGTGGCGGCGCATGCGACGTTCGACCGTGAGGTCGGGCTCACCACGGCCGCAGTCTCGGCGGTGATGATCTGCACGCAGCTCGCGGTGCTGGGCGCCGGGTCGGCCGTGATCGTCTCTGTGGGGCGGGGGGAGCCGCCCGCGCGGATGCTGGACGCGGCGTTCGGCATCGTGGGGGTAGCCAGCACCGTGCTGGCCCTCGGCTACCTCGTGCTGCAGTCGACCGTGACGCCGGACACGGCCGTGGTATCGGTTCTCTTCTGGATCACGTTCCTCATAGCTGCCGTCACAGGGACCCTGTGCACTGTGCTGGACCAGGCGCTGGTGGCGTTGGGCCGCGGTTCCAGCGCCACCTTGAGGTACCTGGTGGGTGGCGTCGTCTCACTCGGAGCGACAGCGCTCGTGGCCTTGCAGGCGCACGGCGCCCCGGCGGACGTGCTGATGGCCTGCTGGACACTCGGGTCCACCGTCTCGTGCGTCGTCGGTATGGTCCAGCTGCGAAGACTGGTCGGCTACCGGCCGCGACCATCCTTGCGCCCGGCGCGGAACCGTCCACTGCTGGTGCTGGGCATTCCGCACCAGCTCCTCACCCTCACCGAGCGCGCCCCCGGGCTGGTGCTGCCGCTCCTGCTCGCGCACATGGTATCTCCGGAGGCCGCTGCTTACTGGTACCCCGCGTGGATGATGGCCTGGGCCGCCTACACCGCCCCAATGCTGATAGGCATCGTCCAGTTCTCCGAGGGTGTCCGCGACCCCGGCCGCCTGGTGGCGACCACTTGGGCGAGTTTCCGTTGGTCGCTCGCCATAGGTGGTCTCGCCGCCGTCGTCCTCGTCATCTTCGCTCACCCGCTGCTCCATCTGCTCGGGGACCGGTACGCCAACTCGTCCACCGACGCCCTGCGGTTGTTGGCGGCCGGACTGGTGCCATACGCGGTGCTGCATGCCTACAACTCCGTCTGCCGTGTCCGCGGCCTCTACACTGAGGCGATCGTGGTCGGTGTGGCGCTCGGAACCGCCCTCTGCGTCTCAGCGATGTTGGCCGCCGAAAATGGCCCCACCGCCATGGCCCTTGCGTGGCTCGTTGTGCTCGCCATCGGATCTACGGCGATCGGCCTCCGCGTGCTCGCCATCCTCCGGCGCGTCACGAAGGAAGCGCGATGACCAAGACGCTTGAGCCGGCCAGCCGCATCCAGAGACGCTGGAAGCCTCTGGACTTGTGGTGCGCGGTGGCGGGCATGGTGTCGCTGGCTCTTGCCGCAGGGGCCGCCTCAACTGTGGCCTTGCCCGTGAACAGTGACCTGGGGCTTGTCGCCGTGTTGCCCTACCCGTACTGGGTGGGGGTCCTGCTTTTGAATATCGCCTTCGTCGTGGCGCTGCGGGGGGATGCCGCGGGCCCGGCGCGCCGCCCGGTCATGTTGGGGCTCGTTGTGGTGCTCGTGCTCGTACTCTTCGGGACGGCCGCCTTCGTGACCGACGTACCAAGGGGTGAGGTTGCATTCCGTCACCTTGGTATCGCGGACGCCTTGTCAGGCATGCAGCGGATCGATCCGAACATCGACGCGTACTTCAACTGGCCGGGTTTCTTCACCCTGCTGGCGACAGTGCTCGGGGCGACCGGCATCGACCCCGTGACCCTTGCCCTGTGGGCTCCGGTGCTCAACGTGGGCCTGTGGCTCACTGCCGTGGCCGTACTCACCGGCTATTTGACCCGGGATACACGGCGGCGCTGGCTCGTACTCTGGCTTTTCTGCCTTGGCAACTGGCAGGACCAGGACTACCTGTCTCCCCAGGCCTTCGGCTTCTTCCTGTACCTCGTTGTGCTTGCGATGCTGCTCGGCCCGCTGGCAGCGCGGTCCACTAAGTTTCACGGCTTCCGGCGGGCCAGCCTGGCGGAGTGGTGGCGAGGGCGGTCGCCAGCCGAGCCCCGGCCGGCACACCGGCTGGCCGCTCTCGTTGTGACCCTCTTGCTCATCGTGGTCATCAACGCGAGCCATCAGCTCACGCCGTTTATGTTGCTCATTGTCATCACTGTCCTCACGCTGAGCGGACGTGTTTGGCCCAGCCGGCTGCCCCTTATCGCCGGCGTTGTGCTCATGCTCTGGCTCGTCTACCCAGCGAGTACATACCTCGCCGGGCACCCGCTCCTGGAGGATGCAGGACTGCAAATGGCGGCCGAGGCCAACGTCGTCGATCGTGTGAGCGGGACCGCCGGGCACCTGCTCGTGGTGCAACTCCGGGTCGGCCTCACCGTCCTGCTGTGGGCGCTCGCCGCTCTCGGGGCGGTACTCGAGTGGCGCAGAGGGCGTCTCGACCTACGAGTGGTCCTCCTTGCCGTCACCCCACTGCTGCTCTTCCCCGCACAGGCGTACGGCGGTGAAATGCTCATCCGAGTCTCGCTGTTCGCACTGCCTTTCGTAGCCCTCCTGGCGTGCTCGGTGCTGCTCCCCGGGGACGGCAGCAGCCGCCCGTCTGCCCGCGCCGTGGGAGGCCTTGTCCTCACGTGCTTCCTGCTGGCCGTGCTGACCGTAACCGGTCGGTTCGGAAACGCGCAGTATGACGTCTTCACCGACAATGAGATTGACGCAGTCGCCGCCGCGGAGCATTTGGCGCCCCCCGGTTCGGCTGTTATCTCTGCTGCCCACCCTACGCCGTGGCGTAGTGAGTCCTACCTCGAACACCGTTACCGGACAATGGACGACCTGTGCCGGGAGAATCTGTCACCTGCGACCTGCGGTCCCATTGTCTACAACTACGCCCAGCACAACCCCGCCGGAGCCCACTTGCTCTTCATGCGCTCGTCGGAGGCGAGTGTGGTGCTCCAGGGCGACAACACTGCGGACGATTACACCAAGCTGGAGGAGTGGTTTAGCATGCAGGACGGCGTGGAGCTCGTGTTCAACAATGTCGACGCACGAGTGTACCGGGTGGCGCCATGAGTGCCATGAGTATTGCCAAGCGGCCCGCCATGGCGCTCGGTCTCGCCGCCGTCGCGCTGGCCCTCATAACGCTTGTGGGGCTGCCGACGCCGCTGCAAACGGTCGCCGCGATAGCTGTCCTTATCCTGCTCCCGGGGCAGGCACTGGCCCGGCTCACGCCGGTTAACGACTTCGCGCTCGGCGCGCTGCTCGTCCTGGCGCTTGGCCTCGCCACGCTCACCGCCGTGTCCACGGCGATGTTCTACCTTGGTGTGTGGTCGTGGCAGGCATGCGTCGTCTCGATGGGCGTCATCACCATCCTCGCGTGCATTGCACGCGCACGGCAGGAGGTTGCGTCATGATTGATCTGGCAGGACTGCTGGTGGCTGCTGCCCTGCTGGTCACCCTCGTCACGCTTGAGGTCCGACACGCCGGACCAGACCCGCGGCAGACCGCACCCCCGAGGTTCTTCGGGCCAGCGGTGAGCCGCGGTGTCGTTGCCGTTATGTGGATACTGTGCCTGCTCCTCTTCCTTCCACGTCTGCTGGAACTACTCACGTGAGCGGCGCAGCCCGGTGGTGGCTCCTCAGCGACCTCCACCTGGGCGTGCCGGACGACGACCCCCGGCGCCCAGGCAAGGCGCTGTCCGAGTTCCTGCATCGTGAGGTGCTTGCAGCCTCTGGTCAGCAGCACGTCGTCTTTGTCGGCGACACGTTTGAGTTGGCCGGGTTCCCCGAAGAGGAGAGCCTGGCCCGGCTGAAGTCCATCCTCACCCGCCACGCCGACACGGTACGGGCGCTCGAAGCGTGTGCGGCGCGCGGCGTGCAGTTGCACTTCGTGTGCGGCAACCATGACGTGGAGCTGGCCCGGCCCTCCGTTGCCGCCCGCCTGTCATCGCTGCTTTCGCCCGTCGATCCGACGCAGGTCCGGGTGCACCCGTGGTTCCTGCACGTGCCCCACGTACTTGTGGCCGAGCACGGGCACCAGCATCACGCGCTGCACCGGATCCCCGAGCTGCTGCGCACCGCGGTCAGCGGCACCGACGAGCTGGACCTGCCACCGCTCGCGGCCTGGCACGCCCGGCCGTCGAGCTCGCGCCTGAGCCGTGCCGGGGCCGTTGCCCGGGCCTGCCTGGCCTCTGAACGGGCGGAACGCCGCGTCCGGGAGGTTGCGTACGGCGAACTGTTGCAGGCCGAGTCACTGCGGCTCGAGCTCGACGGGGCGGCCGTTCGGGACCTGGCGCGCCTGTCCCGGTTCCGGATGGTGTCGGTGCTCCCGCGCACCGCCACCCGCATGGTGCTCGCGGCTGCCGGGCGCAGTATCGCCAGCGAGGCGGCTCCTGCTGTAGCGGCCCGGTTCGCGCGTACCCTCGAGGCGCACGGTTCCGGGGTGGCCTGGTACGTCTCGGGCCACACCCACCGGGCCCTCGAGTCGGCGCTCGAGGCGTGCCCCACCCGGTACGTCAACACCGGCACATGGTGTTCGGACGTCCGCGGTCGCGGATCTGACCAGTCGGACCGTCGGGCGTTCCCGTACGCCGTGGTCGACGTCGCCCGCGACGGCACCACCAGCGGCGGGCTGCGGTACTGGCGTCCGGACGGTGGCTGAGCCGTACCGGTGTCAGCGCACCGGCCGGGCGGGCTGCACGCTCGCGTGCAAGGAATGGGGCGGCGGGCCGCCGGTCACCTGGGGAACCCGGCGTGCGCCAGAGCCTGGCGAACGAGCACTCCGTGCGAGCTGGGGCATCTCGCCGCGGGCGGCTAGCGAGGCAGCCTCCTCGGGCGTCACCCAGGACAGGTCTAGTGTAGTTCCCACGCAGGTTATGAACAGCGTGGCGTGATGTAAAGGGCGAGAGCCTCCCGTATCGATTTGGGCTACCACACTCATCTCGACGCCAGGAGGCTCTCGTGTCCTACGTTACCCATGCCAATGCCGACCTGACACCAAGGCCAGGGGAAAACTTGCCCGGTTGGTTATCGAGCAGGGCTGGACTTTGCGCCGCGCTGCGGAGCGGTTCCAGTGCTCGCCGGCCACAGCGAAGAAATGGGTCGACGGGTATAGGGCCCGCGGTGAGGACGGCATGGCCGATATGTCCTCGCGGCCACACCGGAGCCCGAACCGCACCAACGCCCGCACTGAACGGCTGATTCTGGCGCTGCGTATCAGCCGTCGTTGGGGGCCGCACCGCATTGCGGCGCACTTGGGCCTGGCCCGATCGACGGTGGGAAACGTCCTGGCCCGTTACCGGATGCCACGGCTTGCCTGCCTTGACCAGGGTACCGGGCTGCCCATCCGCAAACCAGCGCCACGACGCTACGAACACGAGCCCCCGGGGACCTGATCCACGTGGACATCAAGAAACTAGGACGCATCCCAGAAGGCGGCGGACACCGCTCCCTGGGACGGGCCGCAGGCAGAAAGAACCGCCGGGCCGGGACCAGGCCACGCCTACCTGCACCACGCCGTGGATGACCATTCAAGGCTGGCCTACTCCGAAATCCTCACCGATGAGAAGAAGGAATCTGCCACAGCGTTCTGGCTCCAGGGCTCCTGACATGGTGAGGTATTCGGTGTGGGGTCAGAGGTGGTTTTTGATTTCGTAGCGCAGGACGAGCCCGGTGCCGGGGTAGCAGGTTTGGGTGGTGGTGAAGTGCTCGCAGAGCTCACTGATTGCTGCGGTGGCCCGTGGTGTGGGGAGTGGGTCCAATCGGATCGTGAGGTAACCAGGGGTGGTGGTGTCGATGTCGCCGCTGCCGGTCAGCGCCTGCCGTGCCAGTGCGTGGGCTTCCTGGGTCGCGCGGGCATAGCCGGTGTTCGTGCGGATCTCCCGGGCGAGGGTCGTAGCGGTGTTGAACGCGGCCATCCTGACCGCGTGGGTGATCAGCTTGGTCTCGGTGTCGAGGACCTGTTGGCCGGGTGAGAGTTCTCCCAACGGAACCCTGACGGGGATCCGTCGGTGGGCGGCTTCTGCCTGGTCCAGTGCGGCTTCCGCGGTAAGGAGCGGGGCGGTGACCGCGTTGTGCATCGCGTTGGTGATGAGGACTTCGCCGGTGCCTGGATCCGGGGTTCGCATCGCGAGCATCGCGGCGTCTGTTCGGGCCAGCACCTGGTCGTAGCGGGCCCGGGCGGCGACTACTTTTTGGGAGGCCTCTTTCTTGTCCGGGTTCGGTACTGACCTGTCGGGGTCATCCTCGGTGCCGGCGTAGGCGTCGTGGGAGTCCAGGTCGAAATGGATGCGGGCGTAGCGGAAGTAGTTTTCCTGGCGCCAGCGGGAGCCCATCCGGTAGATCACCTCACCGGCCGGCATCACCTGATCGGTGGTGAGGATGTGGATCTGCCGGGTTGCCCCGCCCCGGGCAGGGACGATGCGGCTGATCTGCCGCATCCGAAACGCTTCCCCGGTGGCGGCCAGCGCCAGATCCACGGCCGTGTCCGCCACGTTCCAGGTCCTGGTTTGCCCGTGGGCGTCCGTGTAGGCGACGTCAGTGAAGCTGTTCTCGGGGATGTCCTCTGTGGTGCCTTTGCGCCAGGTGAGGACGTCGAAGCCGGCCTCGTCCTTGTGCTTGAAGAGCGCCGGATCTCGGCTGCCCACCCCACGCCGTGGCGCAGCGAGGCCTACCTCGACACCGGTACCGGACGATCGACTACATGTGCCGGTCCGACTTGTCGACGGCGACGTGCGGCCCACTCGTCTACGACTACGCCCGAGAGAACCCTGCCGGTGCCATCGTGCTGCTCACGCGCTCGTCGGAGGCGAGTCTCGTGCTCCAGGGCGCCAGCAGCGCGGGCGGCTTCGCCGAGCTGGAGAAGTGGCTGAGCACGCAGGACGGCGTGGAGCTCGCGTTCAGCAACGCCGACGCACGCGCGTACCGGGTGGTGGCGCCATGAGCGGCGGCGTCAGCCGGCCCACCGTGGCGCTCGGTCTCGCGGCCGTCGCGCTGTCGCTGGTGACGCTCGTCGGGCTGCCGACACCGCTGCAGACGGTCGCCGCGACAGCCGTCCTGGTCCTGCTCCCGGGGCAGGCACTGGCCCGACTCACGCAGGTGACCGACCTCGCGCTCGGCGCGCTGCTCGTCCTGGCGCTCGGCCTCGCCGCGCTCACCGCGGTGTCCACGGCGATGTTCTACCTCGCTGTGTGGTCCTGGCAGGCGTGCGTCGTCACGATGGGCGTCATCACCGTCCTCGCGTGCATGACACGCGCAAGAAAGGAGGCCACGTCATGATCGACGTCATGATCAACCTGGCGGGACTGCTCGCGACTGCCGCCCTGCTCATCACCCTCATCGCGCTCGAGGTCCGACGCGCCGGACCAGACACCGGACAGCCCACACGGCCGAGGCTCCTCGGCCGAACAGTGAGCCCCAAGGTCGTCGCCGTCATGTGGACGACGTACCTGCTCCTCTTCCTTCCACGCGTGCTGGGACTGCTCACGTGAGC
This sequence comes from Pseudarthrobacter sp. RHLT3-21, assembly GCF_059383495.1. Lineage (NCBI taxonomy): Bacteria > Bacillati > Actinomycetota > Actinomycetes > Micrococcales > Micrococcaceae > Pseudarthrobacter > Pseudarthrobacter sp. RHLT3-21. The sequence continues at coordinate 187,884 of NZ_JBWZCI010000005.1, read as the reverse complement.
CGCGCCGCGCGGTGGTGGCTCCTCAGCGACCTCCACCTGGGCGTGTCGGACGAGGACCCCCGGTGCCCCGGCAGAGTGCTGCCCGAGTTCCTGCGCCACAAGGTGCTCGCAGCCTCCGGGAGCGGTCACATAGGCATCCTCGCCCCGGGCCCTTATCATCTGACGTATGCGTAAACACCTGGTCGCCGTTGGGGTAGCGGCAATCTTCCTGGCCGGCTGCTCGGCCCCTTCACCGCAACCGGCAGAAACGGCGCCGGCGCCGGCCGCCACATCAGCATCAGCCACGCCGACGCCTGCTACGCCAACGACAGGCTCGGCCGCGACAGATCTGAACTGGGGCACGCCGACCGCTGGCGACGAGTTCAACTATACCGGCGCACCGGACGCCGCGAAGTGGTCCGTGTACAACAGTGCCGGGCACGCGGGGAATGGCATTCGGAGTCCCCAGCAGGTCACGGTAGACGGTTCCAAAATGGTCATGACTGGAACACCGGACGGCACGACCGCTGGAATGAGCGCGAAGTTTGCGCGCCAGAAGTACGGCCGGTGGGAGGTCCGCGCGGCGGGTTCGGGTGACAATGAGTACCACATGGTGTCGATCCTGTGGCCGGATAGTGGGAATTGGCCGTGTGACGGCGAAGTTAATTACGCGGAGACGATGGGTGACTGGAACGTCATCAAGTTCTTCCACCACTACTCATGTGAAAACCGTCAGGTGTCCGCTTCCAAGACACTGGAAGTTTCACAGTTCCACAACTACGCAGTGGACTGGTCTCCGGCCGGGATCGTCGGCTACATTGACGGCGTGAAGTGGTTCGAGACCACCGACCCGGCGCACCAGCCCCCAGGCGGGATGCACCAGACGCTACAACTGGACTGGGTCCCAGACAGCACTGCTGACGGCGCTGGCGAGATGCGAGTGGATTGGGTTCGCGTCTATGCGGCAGCCGCTCCCCCTCCCCCGCCGCCATCCGGTGAGTCGTTTGAGTTCGCCGCCACCGGGGATATGAACCCTGCGGGTATCACGTCGGCCACGTCGCACAGTGGTAAAAACGCGGCTAGCATCATCGCCGGTCTCAACGACGGTTCGCTGGACAACTTCCTTGCGCTGGGCGATTTCCAGTATGACAAGAGCACCTGTTCCGCGCTCGGGGCTTACAACCAGTTGTGGGGTCCGGCTAAGGCCAAGACGTACTGGACCGCTGGACCGAATCATGATGTTGAACCCGGCAAGAATGACGACGTTGAGCGGTACATGGATGGGCAGTGCGTGTCCACGGTGAAGAGCGCGACGAACTCCGATGTTGGACGGTTCCAAAACGCTCTTGAATGGTATTCGTTCGACAAAGGCAACTGGCACATTCTTGTAGCGCCTACGGCCACATGGCGTTATAACGCTACGCGGGCGCAGGCGATGACCTCGGAGATGGATGCCAACCTGAAAGCGGCGAAGGCCGCTGGAAAGCATCTGGCGGTTATCTACCATGATCCTTATTTCACCAGCAACACGTCGAGCCATACCCGCTTCTCTAAGGCGAAGCCGTGGATTGACGTGTTCTGGGCGAACCGCGTTCGTGTGTTGCTGTCCGGCTCACAGCACAATTATGAGCGGACCTGCCCGATTAACAACGCGGACCAGTGCGTTGCGGACGGGATGCAACAATTCCAGGTGTCCACTGGTGGAATCGGCCTCCGGGAGTTCACCAGCAACCCCTCCTATGTGGAGCGGAAGTTTAGCGACACGTGGGGGTCACCTACGGATGAGCCTCAAGGCTGACGGCTCTTATACGTGGGAATTCCGTCCCGTTTCTGGCGGAATGCAGACTGACAGCGGGTCTCGAAGCCATGGCTAATTCCTCGGTTCCGATCACCGCCGGTTCGGGCACTAATATTGATACCGTCACCATGCCCGGCGGCGACCACAGGCAGGTTGTCGTGCTGGGCAATCACGGTGAGTATGAGGGACGTACCGCCACATTCCGCACCCTAAGCGTGCCTCCACTTCACAGAATATCTTTGCGATCCACAACGCCACCGGCTCGACCATTGCCGTAGACGTCAAAAAGATCACCGTAGACATTATCCATGGCGCGGCTAGCGCCACCCTGACTGACTTCGTAATAACCCACCCTGGAAGTTCACCGCCATCCCCACAAACGGCGCGGCCCTGACGAAAGTCGCTGTGATTCCGGCTCAGGCGTGGCTACCTCTTCCAGCGTCACCGTCTGGGGGGACACTTCCTCTGATGGCGGTGCGGGCCGGTACGTTTATCACCCAAGAAATCGGCGCCCGGCTTCTGACGGCTGTTGGATATGAACCGAACGACCGCATGGAATTCCTTAACGGCGACGATGAAGTTGTCACCCTCCGGGCACTGTAGTACTAGGGCCGGCTTGATGCCATGCCCTTGAGACTCTGGGTCCCCCGCCTCTGCCTGGAGGCGGTGAGTCGCCTTGCGTGCCGGTTGAGTCCCGGATTGACCGAAATATTTCATGAGGGGACCGGCCGCGCCAGGACCGAAGTCCATGGCATGGGCCGGAACGCCGATCCAGGTTTCCCCGTCCGGGACGTTGCTCAATACGGCAGCCCCCATCCCGATCGTGGCGTAGGCTCCCACCGACGTCCGTTCCCGCACGCTTGAGTTCATGCCCAGGTACGCGGCCCGCCCTATCCGCACGCCCCCGCCCAGGGAAACTCCGGCTGCGAAGGTCGAGAAGTCCGCCACGTCGTCGTCGTGGGTGAACGTGACCCCCGGCATGACGCCGTGCTCGCTTCCCACGTCGCCGGCGTTTCGGAGGATCCTGCGCGGGTTGGCGGGTACGACGTCGTTATTGCAGACACACAGGCTCCTGCGTTTTCGGGGCCAACCGGGAGTTCTTCGCCTCCGGGCGCCTGGACAACCTTTCCGCGACGCATGCCGGGCTGGCGTCGCTGATCGCGCATTCTTCTGCTGCCTCTGGCGGCGCGGCCGGTGGGCCGATCGCCGTCCTCGCGGCGTTCGACCACGAGGAAATCGGATCCAACTCCCGTTCCGGAGCCTGCGGACCCATCCTCGAGGACGTGCTGGTGCGGGTCTCCGACGGCCTCGGCGCAACCGTGAGCCAGCGGCGGCAGGCGCTGGCGGCGTCGTTCTGCGTTTCCGCTGATGCGGGCCATGCGGTCCACCCCAACTACCCGGAGCGGCACGGCGGTTTAAGGGTTTCGTACAGCTTGAATCCGCACCACAAAACTGGTGCGGATATCCACAAAGTCACGCCCCTTCAGTAGTGGCCGCGCTCAGCCGCGTCTACGGTTGAAAAACACGGATGCCCTATGGGTATGTGGTCCATGGTTCCGGGCCGCTGCGGCGATTCATTTATCGCCACCCAGGACATCGGTAACAACTAACTGAACGCGACAGTCAGGTGCCGGGAGGCCGGTACCGCTGGCAGGACAGGGGAGTGCAGACCCCGGATCCTGCCGCTGCGTGGTTGTACCGCGACTATGGAGCCGAAAATGAAGTCTGCACCTGGATTGTTCTCCCGGCGGATCCTCAAGCAGGGTGTGCCTGCGCTGGTCCTTGCGTTGATCGTTTCCACGCTCTCCATCGCGGCCGACCCGTCGCTGCTGGCTCCTGCCCGCGCCGCAGGTCCGTGCGATGCGCCGGTGGTCAGCAAGGTCGCTTGCGAGAACACCCAGCCAGGCAGCCCCGCCTCCGAGTGGCAGGTAGCTGGTGCGGGCAACAGCACCATTCAGGGCTACGCCACGTCGATGAGTGTCAACGTCGGCCAGACAGTGACCTTCAAGGTCAAGAGCACTGCCAGTGCGTACCGGATCGATATCTACCGGCTGGGCTACTACCAAGGGCTTGGCGCCCGCAAGGTCGCCGCAAACATCCTTCCCTCAGTGCCGCTGCCCCAGTCCCAGCCGAACTGCGCCACGTTCTCCGCGACGGGCCTGATCGATTGTGGCAACTGGGCCGTCTCTGCGTCGTGGCCTGTGCCGGCGTCGGCAGTCTCCGGGGTCTACCTGGCGCGGCTGGTCAGGACCGACAACAGCGCGGCGAGTGTCATTCCGTTCATTGTCCGCGATGATGCGGCGCACTCGGATGTCCTGTTCCAAACGTCGGACACCACCTGGCAGGCTTACAACACGTACGGCGGAAACAGCCTCTATAGCTGCACCGTCGCGTGTCCGCCGGGAACTCCTCTCGCCTATAAGGCCGCGTTCAAGGTTTCGTACAACAGGCCCTTTAATTCGGCCGCCGATGACCAGGGCCGCAGCTGGCTGATGTACGCCGAGTATCCAATGATCCGTTTTATGGAGGCAAACGGCTACGACATGAGTTACATGAGCGGTTTGGATGTGGCCACCAAGGCGCCACTGCTGCTCAACCATAAGGCCTTTATGTCGGTTGGGCACGACGAATACTGGTCCGCTGATCAGCGCGACAATGTCGAGGCAGCACGCGACGCCGGGGTCCACCTTGCCTTCTTCAGCGGCAATGAAATGTTCTGGAAGACGCGGTGGGAGCCGAGTGCAGACGGCGCGAATACGGCCGGCAGGACGCTGGTCTCCTACAAGGACACCCACTTCTATACGCAGACCGATCCGGTGGCGTGGACCGGAACCTGGCGTGATCCGCGGTTCGGGACGGCAACCGGGGGAGGTAACCCGGAGAACTCCCTGACCGGGCAGTACTTTGTGGTCAACTCCGGGACCACGGACATCGTTGTTCCGGCTGCTTTTAAGCAGCTTCGGCTGTGGCGGGGCACCTCGATACCAAGCTTGGCTGCGGGGGCCTCGGCGACTTTGGGTGCCGGCGTGGGCACGCTGGGTTATGAATGGGATGTTGACGCGGATAACGGCTTCAGGCCACCAGGTGCCTTCCGGCTGTCCCAAACTACAAGCACTTCGGCTGAGATCTTTACCGACTACGGCTCCACTACCCAACAGGGCGGGACAGCTACCCACAACCTGACCATGTACAAGGCCTCCAGTGGCGCCCTCGTCTTTGGCGCCGGTACCGTCCAATGGTCGTGGGGCCTGGACCCCTTCACCACCGGCAAGGCCGTGGACCGGAATATGCAGCAGGCCACGGTGAACCTGTTCGCCGATATGGGGTCCCAGCCTGTCACCCTGATGGGCAGCCTGACCCCCGCCCAACCCTCAGTTGATGCCACCGCCCCCACGTCAACAGTCACCTCCCCTGCCGCGGGTTCGACGATTGCAGATGGCACGACCGTCACGGTTTCCGGAACTGCGTCCGACGTTGGGGGAGTAGTGGCCGGAGTGGAGGTATCCACCGACGGCGGTGCCACCTGGCGCCGGGCGAATGGGACCACGAACTGGACCTTCACGTGGAATGCCCATGGAAGTCCCACATCAGTGCTGCGGTCCCGGGCGGTTGATGACAGTGGCAACCTTGGATCGGGATCAGCAGGCGCGCCAGTGAATGTTGCGTGCCCGTGCTCTATCATCGGCGGAAATGTAGTTCCCGCGATTCCTGACGCAAACGACATCAACTCCATAGAAGTCGGTGCGAAGTTCACTTCCGAGGTCGCCGGCACCATCAGCGGAGTCCGTTTCTTTAAGTCCGTCAAGAACACCGGGACCCACATCGGCAGCGTCTGGAGCGCCACCGGTCAGAGACTTGCCAGCGCAACTTTCACAGGTGAGTCTGCCACGGGCTGGCAAACGGCCACGTTGTCGCCACCGCTGGCCATCGCGGCAAACACCCCCTATGTGGTGTCGTACTTCGCGCCGCAAGGCCACTACGCCCAGGACGTTGGGTACTTCTACAACAACCCCTCTCCCTCTGGCGGTATGAACCTCACGGACAGCGCTCCGCTGCACTTCACACGCAGCGTTCCGGGGTCTCCCAACGGCTTCTACCGCTACGGGTCCGCATCCGGCTTCCCTGATCAGATCTACGACGCCGAGTACTACTGGGTCGACGCGCAGTTCGCACCAACAGGGACGGTCGCTCCGGCGGTATCCTCGGTGTCTCCTGCGTCCAGTGCCTCGGGCGTCGCCCTGAATGTTAGGCCATCAGTGACTTTCAACCAGGCGGTAACAGGCAACTCAGTGGTCTTCGCACTGAAGACAACTGCCGGCGCGTCCGTCACCGGATCCGTCGCACATGACGCAGCCACAAACACCTCCACTTTCACACCGGCGAGTGCACTCGCGTACGGAACGGCATATACAGCCACCGTCAGCGGCGCAACGAATTCCAGTGGCCAGGCAATGGGCGCACCCTATTCGTGGACGTTCACTACAGTGGCGGCTCCGGTGGCGCCTGCCGTTTCCTCAGTCTCACCGACGAACAACGCAACAAGTGTGGCGGTGGGAGCAAGACCGGCAGCGACGTTCAACCAAGCGGTCACTGGCCCATCGGTGGTCTTCGGCCTGAAGGATGCTGCCGGATCCTCAGTCGCGGGCTCAACGGCCTACGACACCTCGTCCAACACCGCGACGTTTGCTCCGGCGGCCGCCCTGGCGTACAGCACCAATTACACGGCAACCGTGAGCGGCGCGACGAACAGCTCCGGCCAGTCGATGACGGCGCCCTATTCGTGGACGTTTTCCACGGTTGCCGCGCCGGAGTCATGTCCCTGCACGGTGTTCAGTCCCACGTCAGTTCCGGCAATCGCCGCGGAAAGTGATATCAACGCGGTGGAAGTGGGCATGAAGTTCCGCTCAGACGTGACGGGCACAGTGACAGGTGTCCGGTTCTATAAGGGCACATCCAACACTGGTACCCATACTGGTCACCTTTGGTCCGGAACCGGGACGCTGCTGGCGTCCGTCACGTTTGCGGGCGAGACGGCGACCGGCTGGCAGCAGGCCAACTTCTCCGCTCCCGTGAGCATCACGGCGAACACCACATACGTGGTCTCCTACAATGCACCAAATGGCCATTATGCGGCCAACAGCGGATATTTCGGCAGCGCCGCTGACAGGGCGCCGCTGCATGGGTTGGCAAGCGGGACGGATGGGCCCAACGGCGTATACCGCTACGGTGGTACAGCGTTTCCCACGGATAGCTACAACAACACCAATTATTGGGTGGACGTTGTTTTTGGTACGACTCCCACCGGAGCGGCGCCTGGCGTCACTACCGTGACTCCAGCAAACAATGCAACAGGTGTTCCCGTGGCGGTCAAGCCTACGGTGGCCTTTAACCAGGCAGTAAGCGCGTCCTCCGTGGTCTTCGCGCTGAAGGATGCAGCGAATGCCACGGTGCCGGGGTCCACTGCCTATGATTTGGCCACCAACACTGCTACGTTCTCGCCGACGGCCACTCTCTCGTACAACACTGCTTACACGGCAACAGTCAGCGGTGCCACTAATTCCACAGGGCAAACCATGGGTGCACCGTACTCATGGACATTTACGACCACCGCCGCGGCCGTGCTTCCCGCTGTTTCGTCGTCGACGCCAGCCAGTAGCGCTACCTCCGTTGCCGTGACAGTAAAGCCTTCCGCAACGTTCAACCAGGCAGTAACGGCGTCGTCGGTGGTCTTCGCCTTGAAGGACGCGGCCAACGTGGCAGTTTCAGGGACGGTCGCCTACGACGCGGCAACAACAACGGCCACCTTCACTGCGAGTGCTGCCCTCTCGTACAGCACCACCTACACGGCAACGGTCAGCGGCGCGACCAATACAACCGGGCAGAGCATGAGTGCGCCTTATACGTGGTCGTTCACAACAGCCGCAGTTCCCGCATTGTGCCCATGCACCGTTTTCAGTGCAGACGCCGTCCCCGCAACGGTTTCGGCTGAGGATGGCAATGCCGTGGAGCTAGGCATGAAGTTCCGTTCGGATACAGCCGGGACCGTCTCGGGCGTGCGCTTCTATAAGGGCAGCTCAAACACGGGAACGCACACAGGCCATCTGTGGTCCGCAACAGGAACGATCCTGGCTTCGGTTACCTTCACCGGAGAGTCGGCAACGGGCTGGCAGCAGGCACTCTTCTCATCACCCGTTCCCATAGCCGCCGGCACCACCTACGTTGTGTCCTACTACGCTCCAGAGGGTTACTACTCCTCGAGCAGCGGACAATTCTCGTCCTCTGTTGACCGTGCCCCGTTGCATGGCCTGGCCAGTGGTGACGACGGGCCCAATGGTCTTTACCTCTATGGCGCAACCGCGTTCCCCACGGACAGTTTCAACAACACCAACTATTGGGTGGACGTGGTGTTCAACGCCAGCACGACAGGAACAGCCCCGTCTGTCACGGCGGTTTCACCAGCAAACAGCGCAACAGTCGTATCTGAGACAGTGAAGCCCACAGCTACGTTCAACCAGGCAGTCACGGGATCGTCGGTGATATTCAGCCTCAAGGACGCATTAGGAACTGCAGTGGCCGGATCGGCGGCGTATGACTCGCTGACCAATACATCTACATTCTCTCCCGCCGCGGCACTCGCGTTCAGTACTACGTACACGGCAACTGTGAGTGGGGCTACAAATGCTGCCGGTGCGGCAATGAGCTCGCCCTTCTCCTGGAGTTTCACCACGAAAGCAGCCCCCTCAGCATGCCCATGCAGCGTCTTTAGTCCGAACGCTGTCCCCGCCACGGTCAACACCAACGATCGAAATGCGACTGAGCTGGGGATGAAGTTCCGCTCGGACGTTGCCGGCACAGTAACCGGCGTCCGATTCTTCAAGGGCAGTTCCAACACCGGGATCCACATCGGGCACCTCTGGTCGTCAGCAGGGACTCTTCTCGCGACCGTTATATTTGTGGGCGAGACGGGTTCTGGCTGGCAGCAAGCTTTGTTCTTGACACCGGTATCCATCTCAGCCAACACCACTTACATCGTGTCCTACTACGCGCCTGTCGGTTTCTATTCATCAACCAGGGACTACTTCAACAGTTCCGCGGACAACGCTCCTCTTCATGGTCTCGCCAGTGGTGTGGACGGAGCCAACGGCGTCTACCGCTATGGCACGGCAGGGTTCCCGACCGACAGTTTCCGAAGCACCAACTACTGGGTCGATGTCGTTTTCAATCGTTCGTGACCGGTTGCGAACCGGACGGAGACATCGAATGAGTCGGCTCGAAAGGTTCAGCGCAGCCGTACTGGGATGCGTGATGGTGCTCATCGCAGGGTGTTCAGGTGCGGTCAATGGGGGTGTTGCCCCGCATCCTGCACCACCGGAGCCCTCCCAGGCTGCCTCGAATCCGACTGCGAACGCACCAGGTCAACAGCTTGAATTCCAGGTGATTTCAGGCCTGGGAGTAAATGCCAACGTTCACAGCTGGAACAACGGAGAGCTGCGGCCTGCCATCGACCGGATTACCGAACTCGGTGAAGTCACCTGGCGGGTGATCGTCGACAAGGCTGACTGGGAAGCCGTGGAAAACCCAGAAAGCACGGAAATTATCGACTGGAACTATTACTCATCCATCTACGAGAACGGCAAGATGGCGGACCTTTGGGAGACCGTCGAGTACATCAACTCCAAGCCCGGTCAACAGGTCATGGTCAATGTGATGGGTGGTGTCCCCGCATGGATGGGCGGCAACCGGATTGACGAGTCCCGCGAAGACCACTGGGTGCGCATGATTGCCTCCATGGTCGCCTACGGCCGTACCGTCAGGGGACTCGACTTCAAGCTCCTCGGGCCGATGAACGAGACAGACTGGAACGGTATCGAGGGGCCCCAGGTGGGCGCTGATCAATACGTGCGACTGCTCCACAAACTTATTAATCGGTTGGACGGGCTAGGTCTTTCCGACATCCGCCTCGTGGGACCGGATACTGCCTCCGCGCCGAAGGGTGTTGAGAAGTATCTTCCGGCGTTAGCCAAGGACCCCCTGGTGATGTCGCGCCTGGCCCACTTCGGCATCCACACGTACGACGGTGATGCGGCTGGAACTAACGATGCCTTGCCGCGGGCAACCAACACGGGGGTTGATTTCTGGGTCACCGAATTCTCCGGACCCTGCCCCGGCTGCGATTCCGGATCACCGAACCCCACGGACTGGACTTCCGCAGCCGCAACTGCCGGACATGCAATCGATCTCCTGGAACAAGGAGCATCGGGTCTGCAGCAATACGACGCCTGGGACGGCTACTACGAACATCACGAAAGCATGGGCTACTGGGGACTGCTGGCGTACGACTCCAGGACTGGGACCTACAGCCCGCGTAAGACATATTTCGTCCTCCAACAACTGATAAGGCATACGCCCCGGAATTCGGTGCGTTTGGCGGCGTCATCCGATCAGGAAGCAGTCCGGCTGGTGGCCTTCCATGACCGGGCTTCAGGCCGGGTCACCCTGTTCGGTCAGAACTCGTCCGACCAGCCCGTGGAGGCCGTCCTCCAGGCGCCCGGAGTTGCCCAAACCGTCCAGCTTTCGAGCAACGTCACCGATGCCGTCCGGAACATGCAATCCGGCGAGAACGCCGTCATGGAGCGCGGGACTGTCCGCTATACAGCTCCTCCAGGTTCCGTCTTCACCTTAACCGGCATTCCATCGAAAGGTTAGGCCACATGACACTGACAGGTTCTCTGCGAAGCTTCGTGCAGCCGGCTGCCCTGCTCCGGCCCGCCCGTCATCGACCTGTGCTCACTCCGGAAACCGATCCCGCGGCGCAGCGCAGCGCTGTTGAGTGGGTAACTCTCGGCGGCACTCAGGTCAGGCTTTTGGACTTCGAGGAAGCGCTGGACTCCATTGTTGATCGGGCCATACGGGGAGGACCGCTGCCGCTCGGCGTCGCGTCAGCCAACCTGGACCACGTCAATCATTTTGGTCAGGGCAACCGTTGGGCGGACACGCTGGAACAACAGACCTCCGTTGAATGGCTGACGCTCCTCGACGGAGCCCCGCTGGTATCGGAGGCGGAGAGGATCACCCACCGGCGTTGGCCGCGGCTCGCCGGGAGCGATCTGATCTGGCCGGTACTTGATGCTGCCGAGGCGAAGGGGCTGAGGGTCGGCTTCCTGGGTGGAACCGCGGACGCACATGCCCTTATCAGAGACAGGTTCGCGACCGCACACCCCAATCTGGCGGTGGCCGGCTGGTGGGCTCCAGAGCGAAGCTCGCTCGCAGATCCGCAAGCCTCCCTGGCCCTGGCGGCCGAGATTTCAGCGTCCCGAACGGACATACTGGTGGTTTGCCTCGGCAAGCCACGGCAGGAACTCTGGATTTCCGAGTTCGGACACCTGACAGGGGCAAGGGTGATGCTGGCGTTTGGCGCCGTCGTCGATTTCCTGGCCGGTCGCGTACAGAGGGCTCCCACTCCGGTGCGGGATCTCGGTTTTGAATGGGCATGGCGCCTCGCCCTGGAACCACGGCGACTTGCTAACCGATACCTGGTGGACGGGCCGGAAGCCTACCTCAAACTCCGCCGCTGCAGCGCTGCCGGCCGCCCAAACAGCGCGGTGGACGCTGTCCGCCCGGGTTATCCAGCTTCGGGGCAGACTAAGCCACCACCAGCTCCCACCGCGCGCATGCAAGGATTCTCACCGAGGGACGAGCACACGGATGTTGCGGTGCTTGTGGTCACTTACAACAGTGAAACAGATATTCCGGTCCTTCTCGAAAGCCTGAGACGGGAGGCTCTGGACCAATCCATCAAGGTCATCGTGGCGGACAATTCGCCGTCGCCGTCCACGCTGTTGGCACTGAAGGACCACCCCGACGTCTTCGCCTTCGCGACAGGGGGAAACCTGGGTTACGCCGCTGCAATCAATGCGGCCGTGGCAATGGCGGGCACCACCGATGCCTACCTTGTCCTCAACCCGGACATGCGGGTGGTGCCGGGATCTCTCCGGGCCCTGCGGGACAGGATGACTTCTTCGCGGGCTGGTGTGGTGGTGCCGTTATTGCTCGACGACGACGGTACGGTCTATCCTTCGCTACGCAGGGAGCCCAGCATTTCCCGGGCCTTCGGAGATGCGCTGCTGGGAAGCAGGCTCCCAGGGCGTCCGGGCTGGTTGTCCGAAATGGATTTTGATTCAGAAAGCTATCTTCATGCCCACAAGATCGACTGGGCAACGGGAGCAGCCCTCCTGATCAGGCCTGACGTCACCGAGGTGGTGGGGGACTGGGAAGAAAGTTATTTCCTGTACTCAGAAGAAACCGACTACCTTCATCGTGTCCGTGAAGCGGGCGCCGATGTGTGGTTCGAGCCACGGTCCCGGATGATGCACTGCCGGGGCGGTTCCGGAACATCTGCTGCATTGGATGCCCTCATGGCAACCAACCGGATCAGATACATCCGCAAGTTTCATCCCGGCGGCTACGCACGGGCCTTCCGTGCCGCCGTCGTCCTTTCCGCGGTCCTGCGTTTACCTCTGCCACGGCGTACTAAGGTCCTTACCGCGGTGAGCAAGGAGAAGGCCTGGGAGCGGCTCCCGCGCGCAGTTCACTATGCGCCTGCGGAGGGACACCGTGCGGGCATTCCCACAGGTTCCGTGATCATTCCCGCCCATAACGAGGCGGCGGTGATCGAGCGGACGTTGAAGGCACTGGCGGAGCCCTTGGCCAGCGGATCTGTGGAGGTCATCGTTGCGTGTAACGGCTGCAGTGACGGGACGGAGTCACTGGCACGCCGATTTCGAGGGGTTCAGGTAATTGAGGTCCCGGGGGCATCCAAGATAGCTGCCCTGAACGCAGGGGATCGTGCAGCGTCACGATGGCCGAGGGTGTATCTCGATGCGGACATTGAACTCCCGGTCGAGGCGCTGTGTGCCACTCTGGAGCGGCTTGCCCATGACGAAAAGACTCTGTGTGCCCGTCCGACGTTCCGGTACGACACCCTGGGTGCGTCATGGCCGGTGCGTGCCTATTACCGGGCGAGAAACCGCCTGCCGCAGGCATCTGAATCAATGTGGGGCGCTGGTGTATATGGCCTTAGCCTTGCGGGACACGGCCGGTTGGGCGAGTTTCCCACCGTGACTGCTGACGATTGCTTCATTGACCGTCTCTTCGGCGACGGCGAAAAGGCAACACTGGATTGTCCTCCAGTCGTCGTAAGGACACCGCGCTCCGCCAGGACTTTGCTGGCCATCCTTAAGAGGGTGTACCGCGGCAACGCAGAATTGCGTGAGGTCGCCGGATCACATACCGGCCGTACGGTAGGCCAACTGGCACGGTCAGTCCGTGATGCTGGCTCCGCAGTCGATGCGGCCGTCTACGCGGCATTCGCCCTGGCCGGTCGAATGGCTCCGCGCCGGGGGATCAGGTGGGAGCGGGACGACTCCAGCCGCTAGCTACGCGAAGAGTGACCAGAAGCCCGGACGAGGAAGGCGTCCGGGCTTCTGGTCACTCTGCACGTCACTGCTAGGAGTTGCGCATCTTTTCGCCGACCGATACAAGGCGGGAAGCCTCGCTGGGCGGGGAATCCGTGGTTGCTGGATTGCTGGAGATGATAGCACGAGCCGGCACGGCCGCAGCCGTCAAGGAAGCATTCACCGCGGCAGGCGTTTGGGTCCCCCTCATGGACCTCCGGGAGGGGGCAGGAACGGACTCGCCGTGCTCAACCTCAGGCCTGGCCGCGGCGATTGACACGTTCTCCGCGGCCGCCGATACCTTTTCCCGCTGCCCTTCAGGGCTCTTACGCACGCGCCTGATCCGGATGGAGCGTGCCACCGATACCGCACTGAAAAGAAGTACGCTACCGGCGATCCCGACCATAATCAGTGACCTCAGGCGGCTTGAGAACAGCTCCTTGGCCGGTCCGGGGCCCCGCACCAGGATGGTCGAGTAGAGATAGCGGTCGTCAGCCCCTTTGACTTTCTGGACAGAGTTCAGGGTATTGGTGAATTGGTCACCCACTAGTTTTGCCGTTTCGACGGCCTCAGCCGGGGATTCAGACGAGGCACTGACCGTGACCAGTCCCATGCCAAGGCTGGCAACAGGAGCGATCTTGAAGTCTGTTCCAAAACCGGCTTCTTTGAGCTGGTCCACGTATGTGGGGTCAGACAGTTTGGTGATCACTACCTGGGCAAGCAGTGAGCTGTCGCTGCTACGAAGATACGGATTGTCCGAATTCAGCTTGGCGAGCTCGGCATCGTGCTCCAGTTCGTAGTTAGAGGGGACGTCGGGCGCTGTCAGGGCGTAGGACACCGTTGCCTCGTAGGTGCGCGGAGCAAACAGGTATACGTACACGCAGGCGGCAAGAGTCAGCAGGACCACCGGCAACGTCACCCACCTGTGCCGCCAGAGGGTAACTAGGACTGTTAATGGGTCCATGGGTCTTCCTTCCCCGCTTCTTTTGCCTCGGAGGGCTTCGACTCCGCGGGCGTTGGCGACGCGGACATTTCTTGTTTGACCATCAGCCAGACCACTCCGCTGAGACCCACGAAAAAGGGACAAAGGAGAGCGAAGGTCTGGAAGGACAGCGCGTCAAACGTTCCTGCGGAGACCGCGGCGACGAGCATGGCAGCACCGACTGCCCCGCCCAGTACCCGGATCTCGCTGGTCTGGGCGTGATGTGCCGCAGTCAGGCTGGCGAAGAACGGGGCAAGGAAATAGGCCAGCAAGGCTGCCAGACCGATTCCGCCCATCGTCGCCACCGTCAGCAGATATTGATTGTCAAAGACATTCTTCATATCAACGGGCATCCATGTCCCCGGGCCCAGGCCCAGCCACGGCCGCTCAAAGAACAGTTGCCAGGCCAGCGGATAGTCATCAGTTCTGTAGGTGATTGAGGAATCCGATGAACCGGCTGTGGCTGAAGAAAAGAGCGTCGAGACCATTCCGGGCACAAACAGAAACAGTGCAGCAATCCCAGAGGGCACGGCAACAAACGCCCACCGACGGGCCAGTTTGGGGAGGTACGGAATGAGAACGAGCGCTGCGATCGCAAGCCCAGTTAGGCCTGTGCGGGAAACTGTGATGACGTTGCCGGCAAAGAGGAGTACGGGGACCGAGAATCTCAGCCAAGGCCGTACAGGGGAGTCGAACAGGCTCCACCAGACTGCCAGGGGAAGAAGCATGGAGCACACAACGCCGAGTTCAATAGGGTGCATCGTTGTGCCGGCCACTCTCATGAACGCTTCGCGGCTCTGGAAGGCGGTACCCGAACCGTTGTCCTCGAAGCCGACCATCAGGGACGCCACCCACTCCATCGGGTTGATTTTGAATGAGAACTGCACCAGAGCCACCACGCAGCAGAAGGCCGCTCCGGCCATGACCCACCGGGTCACTGACTTCACCGCTGCAGTGGTCCGGACGGATTCGGTAGTAACCAGAGTGATTCCGGCGCCGGCCAGTACCAAGATCAGCCATCGATCCGCGGCAGCACGTCCTGCATCGTCATTGCTCCCGCTGAGACCAGCAAACATGGCGGCATAGCTGGCGCAAGACGCCAATATCCAAAACAGGAGCGCGGCCCGCCCGGGATGGCCGAATGGCATGGAGTCATGGAGGCCGAATCCCGCGGCAATCAGCCAGAGAACAAAGACGGCCAGGGCGAGCAGTTGACCTGCGCTTCCACTGGCGCCGAAGGCGCCGATGACCATGTAGGACGGCAAGACCAAGACGATGAGAAGCAGCATTTTAAGGATTGAGTGCGAACGACTGGCAGGCTCGGGAAGCGTCGTGGGATAGAGCGTCATCTGGCCGCCCTCCCGGCTAGCACCGAAACGAGCCGATCGATGACTTCGGTGGCGGTTCCGGAGTTGGACTGCACATGAACGGCAAGATCACGGTTGTCGTAGCAGGCTGCGAAGGAATCAGCCGTCTCGCCCGACAGGGGGGTTGGCGACCAGTAGCTGTGGCATAGCGTCCGGTCCTCCGAAAATGACCGCTCCGCGGGGGTTCCGAAATTCCTGACGTAGGTTCCGTACAGAATGAACTCACTGAAGTGGAGCCGACATGCCACCGTCGTAGCCCAGTCGGATCCGGAAACTGCCTCGATGCGTTCGCGGCATGCGGCGACCAACCGCGGGTCCCAGGACACTATGCCGCCCACGTAGTCCGGAAAGCTTGCCTCGCCGGACCAAGGGAGTCCAAGCAGATCGTAAGCCGTCTTGGTCCATGTCAAGTGGCGTTCAAGGTCAGCCGTCACGGCGTCCGGCTTCTCATAGAGTCGGACGGCGCCGCCGCGGAGGAACGTTGAAGCCTGCAGGGGTCGGATGAGGACAACATCAGAATCGATGATCACAACGGCAGCGCAGTCCAGCTGTGTCGCCGCGGAGAGCTTGAGAATCTGCTGCAGAATCCAGCCCCGGACCGGCGGCCAGGGCCGTCGGAGGTTGATGGCGCTGCAGTTGATTGTTTTCGGAAGGATGGGTACACGGCGTCGGAGCGCGGCCAGGCCATCGGTTGCGACAAAGCCACTGGGGAGGAAATCCGCCTCTGACCAGACGCGGAGCCGTGGCGAGCGGATCCCTTGGAACGCCGGGAGGTCGCGCCGCGGCACGATGACGTGGTGCCACGTAGATTCGTCCGTGAACCTGAGAACGGACTCATGGAGGCGGACGAAGTTTTCAAAGTCCGGCAAGTAGGACGGCGTGAGCACCACCATTTCTTTCATGGCTCAGTCACCTTCAAGGGGTGCGCAGCGGGGGCCCGTCCGGCGTCCTTGCGGTTGCGAATTCGCGGCTTTCGCCACGATGCGAACGGCGTACGCAAGGCGCTGGCGATTTGCCCGAAGCTTCGGATGGTCAGGAAAGGACGCTCGAAGACGAGGAAGAAGAGGTAGGCGACAGCCACGGAACTGGGGCAGCCAACAAGGAGCAGCAGATGCAGGCTATCAATGCCCCCCAGCCCGGACGGCCTAACCACATATTCCGTCAGCATCGCCAGGACAGGCGCATGGATGAGATAGAGGCTGAAGGCGAAGGATCCCAGGAAAGCGAGCGGCCGCAGTGCCAGGAACGAACCCAGCCAGCGGAGCCGGCCCTGGCCTAGAGCTACAAAAAGGCTGGCGGTGGCCGCTCCAACCACCAGGTCAACCCAGAAATATGTCTCCACCGTTCGCTCGCTGCCGGCAGCGATGAGGTAGATGGCGGCGGCGGCTCCCAGGAGGCCGGCTGACATGAGCCCCTCCCGGCCGCCCTCCCGTCGCTGTACCAGCCAAGCCGCCGAAGCCCCGGCCATGAAGAGCACCAGATATGCGGGGGTGAAACGGTTGAACGCCCCCACAGCCGGAACAAGTTGGCCCAGCAGTTGCTGCCCTATTACGACTGCAGCCGTCGCCGGCAGTGCGACCCTGATGCCGTAGCGGCGGAACCCCCACAGGATCAGTGGGAACAGGAAGTAAATGTGCCACTCCACAGCAATGGACCAGAAAGCGCCATTAGGCGACGTATTCCCGATCGCATCCTGAAGAAGCAGGAAATGGACCAGGAAGTCGCGTGCCTCGAAGTTCTGGCTGTCTGCAGGCGCATAGAGCCCGAACTGAATAAGCAGTGCCGCAATGACCAGCGCAGCCCAGTACGGCGGGACGATGCGCCAGAAGCGGCGGCGCAGAAATCCCCGGCCTCCGCTTCGCAGCTGCATTCCATATCGCGACGGCGACAGGCAAAGGGAGTAACCGGAGACAACTATGAAAACTGACACCGCCAAATGGCCGTAGATCAGCCAGTCCGTGAACCAGGGGCCGTTGTTGCCCGGATAACCGCCCACGGTCATCAGCCACGAGTGGTGGAGCACTACAAAGAATGCGGCCAAGGCTCGAACGCCGTCAAGCCACTCAACCCGGGCCGTTGCCGGTGCCGACTCCAGCGATCGACGTGTTGGCCTCGCGGGTGTCAGATCCTGCATGCTGCTACCTCCGCTTCAATGATTCCGGCGAAAGCCGACTGCGCGGGTGTCCAACCTCGGCGGACAGAAGCGGAGATGCCAAGCGCTCTGGTCGGATCCTCGGGCTGCTCCACGACGTGGCAGAGGGCATCCGCGAGGCCGCCCGGCGTAGCAGGCGCCCACCGAGCGTATGGGTTGTTGAGGTCTGCCTGAGCATAGGGATTGGCGTTGACAACAGGCGTCATACCCGAGGCAAGCATCTCTTCCGCAACAAGCGAGATGTTAGTTAGCGACATTGCGAGGCCGGCGATTGACGAGTTGTAAAGTTGGTTCAGCTCACGGGGGGCCAGCCGACCGTGATGCGTGTGAGGAGTCCGCCAGCGGCCAATGGCGTCGCCGTATACATGAATGGTCTGCTCAGGGTGCCGCTTGTGGAATTCCTCAAGGGCCAGTTTGCCTAAAAGGAAGCCCCGTCGGTCTACCGTTTCCCGCGCATAGAACACCACGCCATGACGTCGCCCCAGGTTTTCAAGCCTGTAGACCGACGTGTCACATCCGAAGGACACGCTCGCAGGGTCAACACCGATGTTTTCCTTAAGAGCACCAGCGACCATGTCGCCGAGAGCAATGTTGCGAAAGCCGAATCGGTAGGTGTCCTCCGCGAGACTGTAGAGACTGCCTCGGGGGTAGAAGAACGGTTCATAGTCTTGAATGAAGTAAAATCGGTGCATGCCCGTTTGCCCGCGACTGGCCAGCACGTGGGCTGTTTCCCATGAACTGGCGATGCAGCCGTCGAAGCCCTCGATGGCACCCGGCACCTGTTGAATGTCGGCTTTCAGTTGGGGCCAGTGCCTGCGTATTACGGACGCAGAATGAGCTGGATCCGAATTGTGGCGGTCATAAAGGAGCAGCGAGCACGTATGCCCGCGCAGCTCCATACCCTCAAGCATCCGGAAAAGCGTTGTATGGCCTCCCGAGCCGGCACCGGGAGGGGTACAAATCCATGCCAGGTGAAGTGGTTCATCAGGTGCGCCGGTGCCAGGGGGAGGATCGAGCCGGAGCCGGGTTGAATCGGCAATATCCTGCGGCAGAAGTGGGAACTCCAGCGTCGACGTATCAAACGTGGTTGACAGGAAGCGGGTCACGCGACGGGCAATACGGCGGCTGATGTCCCTGGCTCCGCTTGTTCGGACGCGGCGTACAACGCCCAATAGGGCTGTTGATTCCATCTCAGTACACCCCCGTCCTGTGCCAGCGTTGCCATTGCAGCTCGGATCTGATCCGGCCCCTCAACCGTGCGGCCAACGATTTGATGCCTGGGGAACGCCGGATGGGACCGGCCAAGGAGCGAGCTTCGAGCTTTTGCCACGCAGGACTGTCCACCACGACGGGATCCAGTGATGTTGCCAGCTTTAAACAGAACGAGTACAGCGGGCTGGCACCGGCCCCGCGGTCCAACTCATGCCGGGCCGTCGACAGGGCTTCGCTGGCAAGTGTCTTGTTGGCGATGGCCCGCAGCGCTGGAGCTTCCGGCTTGCCCGCCAGCGGACCCTGGAATAGAACGTCAAATGCCTCGCCGCGCTCGCGAAGATCAACCAACTCGTCTACTTCCTTGGCCGACATGCTGGCCTCATGGTCCCGGTGCCATGCCTGGTCGGCGCCTTGGACATAGGCCACATCGGAAAATGCTGACAGGCGGAACCATAGCTCCATATCAGGAGTGTGGCGCAGCGGTGCCTGATAGCCGAGCGTTTCGAGGAGTGCCCGGCGCATGAGCACTTCCGGCGAAGTGATGACGTTCTTCCCTGAAAGACAGCGGTCCTGGAGCCACTCCGTACCCGGCCAGATGGTCCAGGCGGTGGCCCGTTCGCGCGCCTTGGGGAGGGTGACCCCGGAGAAGTGAATCGGGTGTCCGTACACCAGCCCAACTGAAGGGTAGTTCTGGGCCACGAGCGTGGCGCGGGACAGCGATCCCGGCGTGAGCAGATCGTCTGCGTCCAGGCGGACCAGAAACTCCCCGGTGGCCGTCTTGGCCCCGTCATTGAACGTCTCCACCATCCCTTTGTTCTGGCTGTGCGCCACGACTGAAATGTTGGGGTGGGCTGCTGCCAAGCCTTGCGCGACCGCAAGACTGTTATCCGTGGAAGCGTCGTCGACAATGATGACGTCTACGTCCACGTCCAGCTGATCGAGGCAGCTCTGAACTGCCTGGGGAAGGTAGTGGGCATAGTTGTAGCAGGAAATGACGACGGTCACTGTGGGTGTGTACGGCCGTTCCAGCAGTGGCCTGACCCTGATGCGCTGATGCAAACGTACTGAGGTGTTGTCCATGACTTCAGCCCCTTAGCGCTGACCGGAGTGCGTCTGCCACGATCTCCTGCTGTGATGGCGTAATTCCGGGGTAGAGCGGCAAAGACAGGATTTCCCGGGTGAGAGTTTCTGCCACCGGAAACGAGCCCTTCCGATGTCCGAGGAAGGCGTAGGCGGGCAGCAGGTGGACCGGATTCGGATAATGAATCCCGGCTCCGATTCCGCCCCTGTTCAACTTGTGGACAACGCGGTCCCGCTCGGGAACCCGGACAACGTAGAGATGGAAGACGTGGTCATTGCCCGGAATGGATCGGGGTAAGACAACGCCGTCCAGGCCGCGAAGCAGTTCGTCGTACCGGGCAGCAGCCTCAACGCGTTGCTGGTTCCATTGATCCAGCAGCCCGAGTTTGGCATTGAGGACCACTGCCTGGAGGGTATCCAGCCGTGAATTGAAGCCAATGTCCAAGTGCTGGTAGCGGGCCATTCCGCCATGGTTGCGCAGCTCGCGCAGCCGGGTGGCAACGTCTTCGGAGTTTGTCATGACGGCCCCCGCATCGCCATAAGCGCCAAGGTTCTTGCCCGGATAGAAACTTGTGGCGGCGACATGGCCGAGTCCGGCGGCACGAACGCCATGTCTCCTGGCGCCGTGGGCCTGGGCCATGTCCTCAATCAGCGCTACGCCCGGCGGCACGGCGGCGCCGATGTCTTCCATGGCAGCGGCCTGTCCGAAGAGATGGACGCCAATGACGGCCTTCGTCCTTGACGTGAGCTTGTCTGCCACGTCCCGGGGGTCAAGCAGGAAATCTTCGTCGCAATCAGCGAGAACGAGTTTGGCCCCGGCCCGAAGGACTGCCCCGGCAGTGGCAACAAAGGTGTTGGTAGGGACGATGACTTCATCCCCGGGACCCACTCCGGTTGCCCGCACAGCGAGCTCGATGGCGTCGGTCCCGTTTCCCACGCCAACTGCAAACTTCACGCCGCAGTAATTCGCCCAGGCTTCTTCAAACTCAGCCACCTGGGGCCCCATGATGAAGCTGGACTCCGCGATGACGCGGTTAAACCCTTCACGAATTGCATCGTTGATCTGCAGCTGCTGGTAGGACAGATCAACCAGTGGCACTTGTTGTTGTGTCATGGCATTCCCCCTGACGGTGCGGCCAACCGCTGGTCGGCATTGGCTTCGTTGTTGTTTCGGACGTCACTGCCAGGCATCCACCTGATTGCCTCGCGGACCTGGCGGCGGAACCATGTGGCGAGCAGCAGCGCATAGACGCCGGTACCTGCGGCCCCGCCTGCAAACAGAGAGGCCAAAGGCGTCGGCTGCAGCGCCATGGCGCCCAGGGCGGCGCCCGCAGCAGGTATGGCTGCCACCACGGGCGGCCAAAGCCGGGCGCCGACGGCCAGGAGGTCCGCGCCGTTCGATCGCAGCGCGATCGCATAAGCGGGGCACACGATCAGGACGGCTACAGCAAGATGAGCGATTGCCGCGCCGGCAATCCCTGCCACGTTGACTCCTGTGAATACAGCCGGGACGAGGGCGGCAATCCAGGCGACCTGCACAAAAAGGGTCGCCTTGGAGGCACCCCTCGCCAGCAGGTAGGAGGCGGAAAGGTCGAAAAGTGTGCGCAGGGAACCGAACAGCCCCAGCCAGGCAAGGACGACGGCAGCGGGCAGCCACTTTTCTCCATATACCAGTTCGACGACGGGTGCTGCGAGTACCGCGAGCATCAATCCGGCAAGGAGCGAAACCGCCCAGACCGGCCCCAAGACCGCCGCGAGGCTCTGGTCAGAGCGTCCTGCGGCCAGCCGGGCGAACGCAGGTATCGATACTGACCTCACCACTTGGCCAAGGGCGCTCATTGGCCAAGTGGAAATGTTGAAGGCAAGGAAGTAGAAGCCCAGTGCGACAGGCCCTGCCAGCCGTGAGATCGCCACGTTGTCCACATTCAGGAGCGCCCACGAGAGCATATTTGCGCCAGCCACGGGGATCCCGTATTTGAGGATCCCGGGGGCAAGGGCCGGATCAAAGCCGAAGCGGACCCGTTCACCGGAAAGGATGAACTGAAGCACAAGAGTCAGGAGCTGCGACGCAATCCTGGCAACCGCCAGGCCCATGACTCCCCAGCCACCAAGAATCAGGCCAATCGTCAATGCGGTGCCAACGACAAACTCCACCACGGCGATAATGAAGAGCTTCTTCTGGGCAAATTCGCGCTGCAGAGAGGCGTAGGGGACAACACCGGCGCCGGCAAGCATCATGGAGAACGCCATCACGGCAATGACGGGTCCGGCTTGGCTGCTCCCCAAGAGATCGGCGAGGCCTTGGGCAGAAGCGGCCATGACCCCTGTCAGCATCGTTCCTGACACGAGTGCCAGCGTGGCTACAGTGGGGCCTTTTGCCTCGGGGTTTTCTGAGCGGATCAGGTCGGTGCTCATACCGAGGTCTGCCAACGTCATCAGGACAGCCTGGACAGTCAGCGCCACGGCAAACACCCCGAATTGCTCGGGTGCCAGCAATCGCGCCAGAACGATGCCCACAGCGAAGCTGCCCAGGCGAAGGACGAGGCTGTTTACCGTGCTCCACGCCAGCCCCGTCCCGATCCGGCTCCGCAGGCTGCCTGCTGCCGCTGCTGTCATATTCCGGACCGCCTCCAACGCCGCCACTGCAATGACCAGCGCCAGCGGTACACGAGTTCCGAAACGGTTCTCTCGGCAATTGAAGACTCCCCGGCCGACCGCCGCAGGTATGAGGCCCAGAGCGCAGAAGCTGTGATGGCCGAATCGGTCTGCGACGCGAAATCGGCAAGGGCAGCTGAATGTCCCGGCTGGCCGTCGTCGTTGTCGGCAAGATGGATCGCCGCGCGAACGGCCTCGATAGCGAGTGCCTTGCGTGCGGCGTGCAGGAACTGGCGTGGCCGGGTCAGTGCAGGACCGGAAAGCGTGCACAGCTCGTCAAAGACCTCACGTCGCGCCCGGATGTCGTCGAGGGTCGCGCTGAAGTCCGTGAGGTGCATGTTCTGGCCGTGTACGCGGTAGTACGCCTGAACGGGTCCGTTGACCCGTCCCACACCACTGATTGCGGCGGCACGAAGCCACAGATCCATGTCTGCGGCGTGGGGCATGTCGGCCCGGTACCCGGAAAGCTGTTCCAATACTGTCCGCCTGAGGACAGCTTCCGGGTTTGTGATGATGTTGGATCCGCGCCGGCACATGATGCCGATCCACGCTTCTCCCCGCCACACGGACCACGAGGCCCTCTTGCCGGGCGAAGGCGGTACGGTCTCGGAGAACTCTTCGGCAAAACCGTAAACGAGACCCACCTCGGGATGGTCTTCCATCAACGCAGTGGACCTGGCCAGGGAGCCCGGCGCGAGCAGATCGTCTGCGGACAGGAGCACCACATAGTCGCCGGTGGCCCGGGACAGGCCGTCGTTGTAGGTGCCTATGTGCCCCATATTTTCAGCGTGCAGGATGGGCCGGATACGGGGGTCGGCCGACGCAAGGTCCAGAGCCAGTTGGCCGCTTTCATCAGTCGATGCGTCGTCAACAATGACCACGTCCACATCCACCTCAGCCTGCCCCAGAGCCGAAGCCACCGCGTCCCGCAGGTAGCGCGCGTAGTTGTAGCACGGGATGACCACCGAAACTGAGGGGCGCCGCCGCAGCTGGCCGGCGGCCAGGCGCAGTGCGCCCGAACTCCGGCTGAGCACCCCCGCGCTCATCGTCCACTCCCGTGGCAGAAGGCTTCGCCGTCGATTTCGCGGGCCGGAACGCCCACCCACGTCTCGCCGTCGGGAACGTTGCTGAGCACGGCGGCGCCCATGCCTACCGTGGCGTACGCACCCACCGACGTCCGTTCCCGGACGCTGGAATTCATCCCCAAGTATGCTGCCCGGCCAATCCGGACTCCGCCGCCCAGAGACACGCCGGCCGCGAACGTGGCGAAGTCCGCCACGTCGTCGTCGTGCGTGAAAGTCACCGAGGGCATGGCCACCACGTGCGAGCCCAGGGTGACGGAGGCTGTCAGCGTCACGTTGCGCAGCAGGATGCTGCCCCGGCCGATCCGGCACCCCTCCGGGCTCTGGACGGACGGGTCGATCGCGGTGGCGTACCGCGCCGCATGCAACCCCATGGCGGTGAGCCGCTCCACCACCGTTTCCCGCGACTTTCCGGAGCCCAGACACACCAACACAAAAGCGTGTGTGAACTTGGGCGCGTCGTCGATGGTCCCCAAGACAGGTGCCCCATCGACGGTGACGCCCGCCATTTCCTTGTCGTCGTCGAGCAGCCCCACCACGTCGTACTGGCCACTGCTGCGCACCATGGCGAGCACTTCGCGGGCGAGCCCGCTTGCAGCTATGAGAATCAGCTCGCTCATGTCCCCACTCCGTCGACGGCGGCAGCGTGGATGGTGCTCATGACACGGTTCATGCCGGCGGTGTCCAGTTCGTGGAAGACAGGAAGGATGAGCGTCCTGTCGGTCAGCCGCTCCGTGTGCTGCAGCCTCGCGTTGCCGGAGTCCCGCCAGCGGTATGCGGGCTGCCGGTGCGCAGCCATGATGCCACGCCTGGCCGAAATGCCAGCATCAGCCAGCTGCGAAAGCAGCCCCTCCCGACTGGTCCCAAAGCCCGGCAGGACCTCAACCCAGAAGGACTGGAAGTTGGTGGTGCCGTAGGGCGGATCTGCGACGAACCGCAGGCCCTTCAGGCCCGCCAGCCCGGCAACATACCCCGCCGCAATCTCCCGACGCCGTTCCACCACTGCCGCGAGCCGCCTCAGTTGCACTATCCCGACGGCGGCCTGCAGGTCAGTCATCCGGTAGTTGAACCCTGCCTCGAGATAAACCTCCGGCGGGGCCAGTAATGATCCGTGCCGGTCGGTCGCCGAAACGCTCATGGAGTGTTCCCGCAGGGTCCGCGCCCGCGCGGCCCAGTCCGCCCGGTTCGTGGTGAGCATGCCGCCCTCGCCGGTGGTGAGGACCTTGCGGGGATGGAATGACCACACCGCCACGTCAGCCCCGGTACCAACGGGCCGGCCCTTGTATCGGGATCCGACGGCGCAGGCAGCATCCTCGACCACGGTGATCTCGTTCCGGGCGCAGAGTTCGCGGATGGGGTCCAGGTCAACCGGCACCCCGCCCTGGTCAACCACAATCACCGCCCTGGTGTCTAGTGTCAGGGCCGCGTGGATGGTCTCCGCGGTCACGTTGCCGGTGGCCGGGTCGACGTCGCAGAACACCGGACGTGCCCCGACGTAGGTCACCGCGTTGGCGGTGGCAATGAAGGACAGTGACGGCACCACCACATCGTCCCCGGGACCGATGCCCGCCACTACCAGCGCCAGGTGAAGTGCCGTGGTGCAGCTGGAGGTCGCGACGGCGTGGCGCACCTCCTGCGCGGCGCTGAAGTCAGCCTCGAATTCCTTGACTTTGGGCCCTTGCGCCACCCAGCCTGAGGCAACCACCTCCGCCAGTGCCTGGGCTTCCTCAGCGCCGAGCCAAGGCTTCATGACGTTGATCCGGGCAAGGGCTGTTTCCGCGGTCATCAGGCACCAACTTTCCTTGTCGCGGAAATCTCCGCGCGCAGCGGCTTCCACCAACGGACGAGTTCGCGGAGTCCTTCTTCCAGTTCCACTTCTGCTTTGAATCCCAGGTCCTGCCCTGCCGCCGACGTGTCAGCCAGCCGGCGGACCACACTGTTAACCAGCCGGGCGGGGCCGTGTTCCACAGCCAGGTCCGAGTCCATGACCCGGAGCAGCGCCTGCGCCATTTCCAGCAGGCTCGTCTCGGTGCCGCTGGCGACGTTGTAAATACCGCGGCCGACGTCGCTGGCAGCGGCCAGGACATTGGCCCGGGCAACATCGGCGGTGTACACGAAGTCCATGGTCTGCAGGCCATCGCCGAAGATCAGCGGTGGCTGGCCGTCCATGATCCTTTCCATCCACCGGACCAGAACCTCTGTGTACAGTCCGTGGACATCCATCCGCGGCCCGTAGACGTTGAAATACCGCAGCATCACGTAGTCCAGCCCGGTCATGGCGTGGAAACTGCGGGCCATTCCTTCATTAAAGGATTTCGCGGCTCCGTAGAAGGTGTCGTTGTTGGCGTGGTGGTGGCGTTCGGTGGTGGGAAATTCCTCGGCCATGCCGTAGACCGATGCGCTGGACGCGGCGATCAGCTTGTCCACGTCGTGCTCGGCGGCGGCCTCCAGGACGTTGAACGTCCCGTCCACCAGGACTTCCAGGGCGAGCCGCGGTTCCTCGGCGCACTGGGTGATCCGGATGGCTGCCTGATGGAACACAAGATCCTTGCCTTTGGTGAGGTCATGCACAAGGTCCCGGTTGCAAATGCTGCCCATGACCAACTCAACCTGCCCGCTTTCCAGGGCCTCTTCAAGGTTGCCCAGGCGGCCCCGGACCATGTTGTCCAGCACCTCGATCCGGTTCACGCCGGCGGCCAGGAGTGCATCCACCAGGGTTGAGCCGATGGTTCCCGCCCCGCCGGTCACCAGGACATTGGCCCCCCGGAGCTCGCTCACCGCGCACCTTCAAACCGAACGCCTGCAGCGGCCAGCTCGGACCCTTCCACCGGGGAGGACTTGCCGTCCATGCTCAGGCTGCGCGTGACAGCTTCCAGCACGGACAGTACCCGCAGGCCGGACGCGCCGCCGGTGCGGGCCTCGCGTTTGTTGTGGATGCAGTAGGCCAGCTCCTCCACCACCTGCCCCAGTGCCTCCCGTTCGGGAAGTGCCGGGGACCAGGTATCCCCCAGCCGGTAGGAGACGGCGGAGGTCTTCCTCTCACCCGCCGATTTGGCCTGCCTGTCCAGGCTCACGCCGCGGTCGTACACGCTCAGCCGCTGCTGCGGATTCAGGTCATCCCACACGAGGGTCCGCAGCGAGCCGCCGATCACCATCTGCCGGATCTTGGTGGGGCTCAGCCAGTTCACGTGCACGTGCGCAGTGGCGTCGTTGGGAAGCCGGAAGTTCAGGTGCCCCACGCAGTCCCTGCCGGTCCCCAGCGGGTCCGCACCGAAAGCCGAGACCTCCGTTGGGTTCAGCCCGCCGGGGAGGACAAAGTCGAGAATCGCCAGGTCGTGCGGAGCCAGGTCCCAGAACACATCCACATCGGGCTGCACCAGCCCCAGGTTGATCCTGGTGGAGTCCACAAAGAGGATTTCGCCCAGCGACCCTGCCTGCACCAGCTCCTGCATCTTCAGCACCGCCGGGGTGTAGCAGTACGTGTGGTCCGCCATCAGCACCAGGCCCTTCGCCTCGGCCTCCGCCACCATTTCCAGTCCGTGGGCCCGGCTGTCCGCCAGCGGCTTCTCCACCAGGACGTGCTTACCGGCGCGCAGCGCCGTCATGACGGTCCCGTGGTGGGTGCGGGCCGGCGTCGCAATGGCCACGGCGTCCACATCAAAGGTGTCCAGCAGCTCATCCAGGGACTCGACGACGGGAATGTCACCCAGCGTCGCGGCCAGCCTGGTGGCCCGTTCCAGGTCCAGGTCGCAGATTGCCACGAGGTCCCAGACGGGGCTGGCCTGCAGGTTGCGGGCCAGGTTTGGCCCCCAATACCCGGCTCCGACGACGGCGATCTTCAGCTTCGGAGTCGGCTGACGCTGGGTGGGGACGTGGAAAGGATTGGGGGTTCTCATGTTTGTTCTCTCCCTGGTGAGGTGGTTAGTAGGCACCCGAGGGCCTGATGACGGCGCGGAAGGTCCGCCACAGGATCAGGAGGTCCCCCGCGATGGACCAGTTCTCGACGTAGTAGAGGTCCAGCCGCACTGCCTCGTCCCAGGAAAGGTCCGAGCGGCCGTTGATTTGCCAGAGACCCGTAATCCCCGGCTTGATGAGCAGGCGCCGGCGGGTGTGGCGTTCGTAGCCATTGACTTCCCTGGCCAGCGGCGGGCGCGGTCCCACCATGCTCATGTCACCTAGCACCACGTTCCAGAGCTGCGGCAGTTCATCCAGCGAGTATTTCCGCATCCAACGCCCGCACCGGGTGACCCGCGGATCGTCACGCAGCTTGAACAGCACGCCGGCGCCTTCGTTCTGCTGATTCAGTGCCGCCAGGCGGGCCTCGGCGTCCACCACCATTGAGCGGAACTTGAACATCCCGAACGTGTGGCCGTCCTTACCCACGCGGTCCTGGCGGAAAAGGACCGGTCCCGGGCTGTCCAGCCGCACAATTTCGGCCAGCACCAGGAGCAGCGGCGACAGCGCCAGGAGGGCACCGAGCGCCATCGCCACATCCATAACCCTCTTCAGCGCATGCTTCGCGCCCGAGTATTGCGGAATGTCCACATGCATCAGGGGCAGGCCTTCAACCGGCCGCCAATGGATGCGGGGACCCGCAACGTTGGTGAGGGTGGCTGCCAGGACCATTTCCGCGGCGCATTCCTCGAGCTTCCAGCCGAGTTCACGGATGAACTTGTTGCCGCCGGGGAGGGGCCCCGCCACGATGACCGTGTCCGCGTCGGCAAGCCGCGCTGTCCGGGCGATGTCATCGGTGGAGGAAAGGACGGGGAACTGCAGCCCTTCCACGCGCAGGCTCCCCCCGCGCCGGGCCCCGGGAAGGCAGACACCAAGGATCTTGTACACCGGGCCGGATTTTCTGGCCACCTGCTGCACAACGTAGCGGACATCCTCCGGTTCCCCCACCACAATGGCCTTCGAGAGGTGGCGTCCGTACGCCTTTTCCCTGGTCAGCCGGCGGCGGAACGCCCACCGGTTTCCTGTCAGGGCCACCAGCCCCAACGGCAGCGACACCGTGACGAAGGCGGTTCCACCATGAACGGAAAGCACCACTGCGCTGATGGCCATGAGGCCGAAGATCCGCAGCGTTGCCGAGGCGACCCGCTTGTATTCGTCCG
Source organism: Pseudarthrobacter sp. RHLT3-21 (assembly GCF_059383495.1). Lineage (NCBI taxonomy): Bacteria > Bacillati > Actinomycetota > Actinomycetes > Micrococcales > Micrococcaceae > Pseudarthrobacter > Pseudarthrobacter sp. RHLT3-21. The sequence continues at coordinate 159,010 of NZ_JBWZCI010000005.1, read as the reverse complement.
CACCGACGCCAAGTACCTTGGAGTCGCGTGTCCGGTAGATTTCCAGTGCCATGACCCAAAGCAGCGTCACCAGGGCGGCGGTGAGGACGCCTCCCTTGTCGCTTTCAACGCCTGGGGCGAATCCGATGCTGGAAAGGAGAAAGCCAACAAGAACAGCGCCCGACACCATGAGCGAGTCGGTGAAGCGGAGAAGATTGATGTGCGTTGCGATCCACGCTGTCCCTGCCTTGCGGCCGGGCGTTGCGGGGGAAACAGTTGGCGGGAGCAGGAACCGGGTTCCTGCGGCGCCCGCTCCCGCCAACGGCGCAGTTGCGGTCCGCTGTGCAGCAACGGAAGCAACGGGCCAGTCGAAGGCTGCACGCCGGGTGCGGGCTACTGGAATTTCCGCCATGATATCCCCTTCCCGGCATGTCCGCTTTTGCTCTGACCGTGATGCAAAATTAGCCGGGAACTGACGCCTGCAGCGGGGAAAGGGAGGGCCTTTGTGGGTGCGGTAAGGGAACAGTGTGGATACTGCGGGTACCTGCAACTGCAGGGTTGCCCTACGGGACAGGCAGGACGTACGCCTCGCGTGCGGCGGCGTCCTTACCGGCCGCCAGGGCCGTCAGCTGCGCGCGGGACTCCACGCCCAGCTTGCGGTAGATCGCCGTAAGGCGCACTTCAACGGTCCGCACGGAAACATAAAGCGTGCCGGCGATTTCCTTGTTGCGCATGCCGCGGGCCACCATCTTAGCGAGGGCACGTTCGTGGTCGGCGAGCACGAGCATGGCGGGGTTACCTGCTGCGCGGGACGGTTCCACGCGGTCGTCGAGCAGGAGCGAATCAACATGCTGTGTCCAGGCATCCGCGCCGGCCTCGTCAAACATCACTTTTGCGCGCATGAGTCCGTCCCTGGCATCACGCCGCCGCCCGAAGGCGCCCAGCCGCTCCGCGTAGCACAGCAAAGTCCTGGCGCGTTCAAACACGGAATCGCGGGCGCCCCTGCCCTCAAGGGCTTGGCTGAACAGTTGAAGCGACTGCTCCCCGTCCGCCAGCATGGCCCGGCTGCGGGCCACCACCGTGAGCAGCCAGGGAGACCTCAGCCCCACGGAGCGGCTCTCAAGGCGGTACAGGGCTTGGGTCGCTTCGCGGTGCCGCCCCATCCGGACCAGGACCTCCACCAGGTCAGCCTCGCAGCGGAGCAGCGCTGGATTGGCGAACGCCATGCCGATCTCCGCGGCGCGTGACAGCTGGGCGAATGCCTCGGCCAGGTTGCCCCGCATCAACGCGAAGTGGCCCTGGCAGGCGGCCAGTTGGGCAGTGATGGCACGGTGGCTGTCCGCCCCGGCGAAATGCTGGGCCTCCGCAACATAGAGCTGCGCCAGCGCCTCATCGCCCAGGGAATGTGCCCGCCATACCCGGAAGATGTGCCGCATCCCGCGGTGGTATTTGGTTTCGCGTTCGCTGACTTCCAGGTCGTCGATGAGCCGGATGGCCTTCCGGACATTCCCCGCGCGGATCTCATTGTCCACGGCGAGGTAGTCTGCGGTTTCCCGCCAGTTGATATTGCTCGCGTCAACGGCGTTCCGCACGATCGCGAAGGCCTCCTGGGCGGATTCATGATGCTCGGCATAGCTCAGGGTACGCCCCTGCACCAGGAGCGCGGCCACGGTCCCGTCCTCGGCATCGTGTTTGCGCGTCAGGCGCTCGGTGTTCCCGCTGATTGCGTCGATCAGGAGCCTGGCACGGTCTGCCACCGCGAGGCTGTCCTTCGAGGCGGCGTCCTTGAATTTTTCGGCATAACGAAGCAGGCTCAGGGCGGCCTCCAGCTCCCACCGCTCTGCGTAGTAGAGCGAACCGACGGACAAAAGGCTGGCCGCGTAGGCGGGGTCGTGCTGGCCGAATTCCTTCGCGAGCCGCAGCACCATGCTGGGCCGCACGGCCGCACCCTGCATGAACTGGATTTCGAAGGCGAGGCCGGTCAGCCGAAGGATCAGGGCCGGATTGCGGGTAACCCGCTGCGCCCAGTCCAGGTACCGCTTGGCATAAACGAATTCACCCCGGTTGAACATCAGTTCCGCAACCCTAGTGAGCCGAGCCGCCGTTTCTGCTTCCCAGGGATTGATGGTGAGGGCCCGCTCGATGTACTCCACAGCGAAGGACACGTCGCCGTCCCGGATCAGGTCAACGGCATGTCGGAGGAGGCTGAACGGCGTCTGGCGCTCCAACGCCGTAAAGCTCAGGTGCCACCGGCGCGAATGCGGGTCTGTTTCGCCCGCTGCTTCTGCAAGGGCGCGGTGGTTGGCCGTCCGGATGGCCGGTGTCATCGCGGCAAAGACATAGCCCCGCAGGAGCTGGTCCCGGATCCGCAGGTGCGGACCGGACCGGCTGACCATACCGCTGGCCAGCAGCTCATCCACGCCAGTCCACAGTTCGTCGTAGACCTTTTCCAGTGCCGCGATGTCGCTTCGGCAGGACAGTGAAATCAGATCAAGGACATGCCGGGCGGCCGGGGTGAGCGCACCCACCGTTGCGGCGAATTCGGATTCAAAGCTTCCCTTGCAGGGCAGCGGAATGGGGAGTGCGTATTTCCCCTCGGCGTGGCGCTCCAGCAGGCAGGTGTAGAGCTCGACGGCGGCAAGCGGGTTGCCTTGGGTTGCTGCGGCGACGGCGTGGACGGCCATAGTCGCGGACTGACGCGCCGGTATCGACTCCAGCATCCGGACGGTGTCGTTGTAGTCCAGGGCCGTCAGCTGAAGGGTGGGCAGGCTGTCGAAGGGGCTGTCCGGCGATTCTTCGCGCACACTGGTGAACAGGGCAATGTCAGTACCGGACAGGCGGCGGGCCAGGAATCCGATCACAGCCTGGCTGCTGGGATCCAGCTGGTCTGCATCGTCGATGACAATGATGGTCCGTGAGGAAGAGCGCTGGTGAAGTCCGTTCAGCAGCATGCTGGACACGGTGGGGACGTCCATGGCGCCGGTTGAATCCCGCAGCAGCTCGTCCGCGAACCGGCTGAGGACGGGATCATCAATGCCGTTCAACAGTGCCGTGAGGCCGGACAGCGGCCAGTCCGATTCGGAGGCGCTGGCCCGCAGTACAACAGTCCTGTAGTCCGACAGGCGCGGGATTTCGGACAGCAACGCGGACTTGCCCATGCCGTGCCGGCCCACAATCGTCAGGGCGGACTCCTTGGGCTTGCGGATCACAGAGAGGATCCGCTCCAACTCTTTGGTGCGCCCTATTAACGACATGTGGTCCCCATCCGTTCATCGAAGGAGACCACCGCTGCTTGCATTTCACACTTGACGAGGACCGTCCGGTCATTTTCGTGACCGTGCGGGCCGGATTTCCTGGCCGCGTTATCGCGACCAGCACGGTTCCCAGCCGTTGGATAGCAATATAGCTCCCGTCATGTGCCCGCACCAGCGAAGTCCCGGCGCTTAAGTACTCATTTTCGGGCCGTTCTCCACTTGGGAAGTTATCCACATACGCGCATCCCGGCTTCCGCTCCCGGGCCACGGCGCCTAGCCTTGAGTCAAGCGCGAATCGCCTATCCGGTCCAAATGCACTAAGATATTGAAGTCTGTGCTGCGCCCTGCCTCCGTTCTGTTGGTCGGGCACCGCACGGCATCGCAAATGAACCTCCTGTTACGGAAATGCCGTAACCGCTTAGCCCAAAGGAGGTGGGTTCACATATGCGTCCTTACGAATTGATGGTAATCATCGACCCCGAGGTCGAAGAGCGTACCGTTGAGCCGTCGCTTCAGAAGTTCCTGAACGTCATCACCAACGATGGTGGAACCATCGAAAAGGTTGACATCTGGGGCCGTCGTCGACTGGCTTACGAAATCAAGAAGAAGTCCGAAGGTATCTACGCCGTGGTGAACTTCACCGCCAAGCCGGACACCGCCAAGGAACTTGACCGCCAGCTGTCTCTTAACGAGACCATCATGCGCACCAAGATCACCCGCCCCGAAGAGCAGAAGGTTGTTGCTGAGTAATTTCAGCTCCAATTTTCATTCTTTACCCCGCAGGATCGAATTCTTCACCCAGGATCGAACAAGGAGGCAGTAGATGGCAGGCGAAACCACTATTACGGTCATCGGTAATCTCACCAATGACCCGGAATTGCGGTTCACACCGTCAGGTTCGGCAGTAGCGAACTTCACCATCGCTTCCACCCCGCGCACCTTTGACCGCCAGTCCAATGAGTGGAAGGACGGGGAAACCCTGTTCCTCCGCGCAGCGGTATGGCGTGAAGCAGCCGAGAACGTTGCCGAGTCCCTCACCAAGGGCATGCGCGTGATCGTTTCCGGCCGTTTGAAGAGCCGTTCCTACGAAACAAAAGAAGGCGAAAAGCGCACCGTTATTGAACTCGAAGTCGATGAAATCGGCCCGAGCCTGCGTTACGCCAATGCCAAGGTCAACCGCACCCAGCGCTCCGGCGGTCAGGGTGGTCAGGGTGGCTTCGGCGGCGGCAACAGCGGCGGTGGCTTCGGAGGCGGCAACTCTGGTGGAAACCAGGGCGGCAACTCCGGTGGAAGCTTCGGTGGCGGCAACCAGCCGGCTGCACAGGAGGATCCCTGGGCTACGCCCGGTGTCTCCAACGCAGGTGGCGGCTGGGGCAACGGCCCCGATTCCGAACCTCCCTTCTAAACCAATCATTTAGGCCCGACGCCGGGACCGCCGAAAGTGCCGCAAGGCACCGGAGGTGACTGCCGCCGTCGGACCACCACCATCCCGTGGATCAATATCCACGGGCTCCATAGAATAGGAGCTCCACGATGGCTAAGGCTGAACTCCGTAAGCCCAAACCAAAGTCCAACCCCTTGAAGGCCGCTGACATCACTGTCATCGACTACAAGGACGTAGCATTGCTGCGCAAGTTCATCTCCGACCGCGGAAAGATCCGCGCCCGTCGCGTCACCGGCGTCACGGTGCAGGAACAGCGCAAAATCGCCCAGGCAATCAAGAACGCCCGCGAAGTTGCACTGCTGCCTTACTCCGGCGCTGGCCGCGGTTAGGGAAGGGATTAACTAACATGGCAAAGCTCATTCTGACCCACGAAGTAACCGGTCTCGGTGCTGCTGGCGACGTTGTCGAGGTCAAGGACGGTTACGCACGTAACTACCTGCTGCCCCGCAACTTCGCCCTGACCTGGTCCAAGGGTGGCGAGAAGCAGGTTGAGTCCATCAAGGCTGCCCGCGCCGCCCGCGAGCACGCTTCCCTGGAAGATGCTCAGAAGCAGGCCGCTGCACTCTCGGCCAAGCCGGTCAAGCTCGTCGTCAAGGCTGGCGAGACCGGACGCCTGTTCGGCACCGTCAAGCAGGCCGACGTCGCCGACGCTGTTGAGGCCGCTGGCCTTGGCCGCATCGACAAGCGCAAGGTTGAACTGCCGACTCACATCAAGTCGGTCGGTTCTTACCAGGCCAACGTCCGCCTTCACGCTGACGTTGCCGCTGTGATCGAGCTCAACGTAGTCGCCAGCAAGTAGTGCAGGGTTCCCTGAAACCGAGCTTGCGAGGTTTTAGGGGCGCTGCGTAGCGCAAGTAGCCTTCCCGCTACGCAGTCCTGAACTGCACGAAAACCCCCGTTGCCGTCACCGGCAGCGGGGGTTTTCTGTGCCTGCGCTGCCCGACATGGCATTAGGCGGCAGTGTCGGCGACCGGGACTGCCGCCTAATGCCATCTCGAAGGACGTCAGGGCTGGTGCAGCTCTGCCATAACGTGGCCGTAGCCGGTGCGTACCATCTCGGCCAGGACTTCGCGGTCCACATCGTCGAGCTTGTTGATGTAGAGACAGGCCACTCCGGTCTTGTGCTTGCCGAGCCGCGGAAGCAGATGCTCCGCGTCGGGCCCGTACGTCAGCCCGTACAGGGCGAGGTTCGCCTTGCGCGGTGAGAAGCCCATGGCAGCGGTATCCCCTTCGTGGCCGCTTTCGTACCGGTAGTGGTAGCTGCCGAATCCGACGATGGTTGGCCCCCACATGACTGCCTCATGCCCCGTGATCTGCCGCATGAGGTCCAACAGTTCGAACCCGTCCTCGCGGCGTACCGGGTGCTCCACCGCCGCCAGGAAGTCCTCAACGGTACGGTCGGTGGGCTGGGTCTTGTTTTCCGTCATGCCGGTAGTCTCCCACCCCGTGGCAGGCGTGTCAGCCCGGCGGCCCGGGGTGATAGCCTGCCGCGGTGAGCCAGAATTCTTCCCCCGCGCGCCGCCGTCGTCCGTTCACCCAGGTGGACGTATTCACGGACGAACCCTACCGGGGCAATCCGCTCGCAGTGGTTCTTGATGCCGTAGGCCTCAGCGCGGAACAGATGCAGCGCTTCGCCAACTGGACCAACCTCTCGGAGACCGCCTTCCTCCTGCCGCCGACGCATCCCGACGCCGACTACCGCGTCCGCATCTTCACCGCCCACGAGGAGTTCCCCTTTGCCGGGCATCCCACGTTGGGGTCGGCGCATGCGTGGCTCGAGGCCGGTGGCGTCCCGAAGCGGGACGGGGTCCTGGTCCAGGAATGCGCGGCCGGCCTCGTCCGCGTGAAGCGCGACGGCGGACGGCTGGCATTCGCTGCGCCGCCCCTGACGCGCTCCGGACCGGTGGCGGAAGCGGACATGGCACGGATCGCAGTGGGCCTTCGCCTGCCGCGCCCGGCGCTTCTGGACGGCTCCTGGCTGGTCAATGGCCCGGAATGGATCGGCGTTTTCCTGGAGTCCGCCGGGCAGGTGCTCGGCATCAGGCCGGACTTCGCCGCCCTGGCTGGCCTGAAAGTGGGTGTGATCGGGCGGCATGCTGCGGACGCCGAAACCGACTTTGAGGTTCGGACCTTCATCCCGGGAGACGCTGCGGCTGAGGACCCCGTCACCGGGAGCTTCAACGCAGGCGCTGCACAGTGGCTGATCGGCAGTGGCCGTGCGCCGAATTCGTATACGGCAGCGCAGGGTACGGTGCTGGGCCGGGCGGGGCGCGTCCACGTAGAAGCTGTCGGCGAAGACGTCTGGGTGGGCGGCAGTTCCACCACTTGCATCAGCGGCACGGTGGTGCTGTAGAGCCCGTGGAATAAACGCGGACAGTCGCTGGTTACCCAGGTACATGCAAATACATGTAACCTCCGCTGTACCGAACCTCAGGAGTCCAAGTGGAAACCCGCCGCATCACCGTGCTGTCCGCCGGCCTGGGCGTGCCGTCCTCAAGCAGGCTGCTCGCCGACCAGCTCGCCGCTGCAGCGGAGCACCGCCTCGCAGATGCCGGTTTTGAGGTAACGGTTGAGATCGTTGAGCTCCGGGACCTAGCGGTGGACATCGCCAACAACTTCGTCACCGGCTATGCGGCCCCGCGCCTGGCGGATGTCATTGCCGGCGTGGAGGCTTCCGATGGCATCATTGCCGTCAGCCCGGTGTTCAGCGCCTCCTACAGCGGCCTGTTCAAGTCCTTCATTGACGTCCTGGACCCCAAGTCCCTGGACGGGAAGGCTGTCCTGCTGGGCGCCACCGGCGGTACGGACCGCCACCAGATGGTCCTTGAGTACGCAATGCGCCCGCTCTTCAGCTACCTGCGCACCCGGATGGCCGCAACGGCCGTTTTCGCCGGCCCCCAGGACTGGGGAAACACGGACGACGGCGGTTCGCCCCTATCGTCGCGGATCGACCGTGCGGCGGCTGAGTTTGCCGCCCTCCTGGCGGGGGAGCAGTCCGCCCGCAAGCCGGCGGCCTTGGAGTCATTGCCGTTCGAGCAGCTCCTGGCGGGCATTTCCGGCGGACGCTAAGGCGGCCGTCCGCAACGGCCGCGCCCGTCCGCCCCGGGAACCCCGGCTGCCGAACTATTCGGTCTCCCCGGTCGTTGACCGGAACATGAAGTGTCCTGTGGATTCAATTGACCTGATCATGAGCGAACGCGGCGGCGTCGAGATCGACTACTGCCCGCAGTGCCGAGGCGTCTGGCTGGACCGCGGTGAGCTGGACAAAATCATCGACCGCGCCAACGATGCCATGGGTGGCAGCGCTCCGACGCCGCGCCCGGCGGCCGCGGCGCCTGCCCCGGTTCCGCCCCCGCTGTATCCGAATTTTGAACCCCGTCGCGAGCAGCCCCGCTTTGAGCAGCCCCGGTTCGACCAGTCGCGCTACGACGACCGGAAGTACAACAAGCCCGGGCATGACCGCGACTACGACCGCCGGCGTCCCAAAAAGAAGGAAGGCTGGCTGGGAGACCTCTTCGACTTCTGACAGCCGGACGGCGCGGCGGGACCTGGCTAGGGGCCCTGGGGGACCAGGAGCCGGGTGGTCCAGTAGCTTAGTCGTCCAGGAGGGCGATGAACTCGCGTGCCTGCTTCAGGGAGATGTCCGAGTGCCTGGTGAGGGCAGTGGCGGCGGCTTCGGTGTCGCCACTGCGCGCAAGCGTGCGGATGCGGCCGTAGATCTCGTCGTTGAGCATGTTGCTGCTGACCTCACGCGTCACGTCGCCCTTGCTGGCGATGGCGCGGTAACGGTAGGGGAACCGCTGGGGCGCGTCGTCGTCGTCGGGCTCTGCCTCCGCCGCTTCAGCCGCAGGACTGCGGTAGGCCTGCGGATGGGCGGCCAACGCCCCCACCGCGTCCCGGGATGCCCGCAGGCCGTCTCCTGTTGCCTCGTAGTACAGCTTGATGGCCGCCATCGCCTGTCCCTGGGCAATCAGCGCGTACAACCTGCGGTGCTGGTCCTCAGAGAGCTTGGCGGCGGCCAGGCGGGCCACCTCAACCGGATCCGGCGCGGGGGCGGTCCCGGCCTGCTTGACGGCCGCCTGCCGCCTGCTGAGCGCCCGGGCCGCCAGTGCGACTCCGGCGGCCACGACCGCGAGGATGATAACGGGGATCACGAGCGATTCCATTTCTAAAGCCGATCTACATACTTTTTGGCTGTGGCCAGGTCCGTGTGGGTTGCCTGGCGGAGGAGTTTGATGGCCTGGATCTTGTGTCCGTCGTGCGCCATCGTCTGCAACTGCAGGGCCAGCTGAGGGTCCAGATGACCGCCGGGCAGCGCCGCATAGCCAAACTGGCCGGCACCCGCTCCGGATTGCCCGCGCTGTGCCGCCCGGGCATGGTCTTCCTGCTGCGACTGCTGCTGTTCGTTCTGGCTGGGCCGGGTGTTGGCTTCGAGGCGGGCACGCACCGCTGTTGCCACGCGCACCTGCTCGGCATAGTGCTCCGCAGAGCGCCTGGCCAGGTCCTGCTGGTACTTCTCGGCGTCGGAAGTCCCGGAATCACGTGGCCTGAGTGCCGTGGTGAATGCCCAGATTATTGCCGCCAACACGCCGGCCGGCAGAAACACCATCAGTACGTCGCCCATAGTCAGAGCTTATGCCAGATGCACGTTATCCACAGCATATTCCTGCCGTTGCATACAGCCGATTCGCTGCGACGTCAAAAAATTCCGACAGGTGTGCGTCGCATCACCTTGGGGGCATGAATCGTAGGTTGAGGCGCCCGGAACGGCAGAACTTTCAACGGCGCCGCGCCGCAAGCTGTGGATGAAGGTTAGGAAAAAAAGAATTTAGTCCACATCCTCGACGAACGTTTTCGCAGGTCAGACGCTTGCATGTGGCAAAAGTTTTTTTGTTTCCACAGGTTCACCCACAGGCTGTGCACAAGCTATGCCCATTAGTGCACAGGTTATCCACAGTCCTCCCGGCTTGTGGGCTTGGACGCTGGAGCGGTGGCGGCTACCGTTGCGGGATACCTGCTTTTGGGGCGCGATGACGCCGTCGCGGACATGTGCTGTCGCCGCAGTGGAGGCCTTAGGTCCGGCCGCTGGGGCGCATTCTGTGGATAACTTTGCGGAACATGGGGATAACTCCAACGCGCGTTGCGCAGACTCCAAGTTGCGCAGACTCCAAGTTGCGCAGACTCCAAGTTGCGCAGACTCAATCGGGCCCGCCGGGCTTCATTGTCGGTGGCCGCTGATAGACCTGAACGTATGCCGTCCCGGGGAGGTCCCGCTGGATGGCAGCCGGCAGGTAAACGACTTACTCGCCGCATCTTGACGCGGCACACTATGGAGGACGGCAGCTTTGTCAGTAACGCACCTGGACTCGATCGAGGGTACCCGCGGATCAGAAGGCAGCCGTAAGCCACCACAGGACATTCCCGCCGAGCAGTCCGTCCTCGGCGGCATGATGCTGTCCAAGGACGCTATCGCGGACGTTGTGGAAATCCTCCGCGGCCAGGACTTCTACCGGCCTGCGCACGAGACCATCTACGAGGCGATCATCGACCTCTACGGCCGCGGCGAGCCGGCGGATGCCGTCACCGTCTCGGACGAACTGACCAAGCGCGCAGAGATCAACAGGATCGGCGGCCCCGCCTACCTGCACGAGCTCATCCAGACTGTCCCTACGGCCGCCAATGCCGGCTACTACGCCGAGATCGTGGCAGAGCGCGCCATTCTGCGCCGGCTGGTCAACGCGGGCACTAAAATCGTCCAGCTGGGATACGGTTCCGACGGCGAGGTGGAGGACCTGGTTAACCAGGCGCAGGCCGAGGTTTACGCCGTGGCGGAGCGGCGCACAGCAGAGGATTATGTGGTCCTCAAGGACGTCATGGAAGCCACGGTGGACGAGATCGAAGCGTCCGGACACCGAGGGGAAGGCATGACTGGTGTTCCCACCGGGTTCTACGAACTCGATGAACTCACCCACGGGCTGCACCCGGGCCAGATGATCGTCATCGCCGCCCGTCCGGCAGTTGGTAAGTCCACGTTTGCCCTGGACTTCGCCCGCTCGGCGGCCATCAAGAACAACCTGGCCACGGTCATGTTCTCGCTCGAAATGGGCCGGAACGAAATCGCCATGCGCCTGCTGTCCGCCGAAGCGACCATTGGTCTCCAGGACCTGCGCAAGGGCACCATCAAAGACGAGCAGTGGTCCAAGATCGCCACCACCATGGGCCGGATGAATGATGCCCCGCTCTTCATCGATGACAGCCCGAATATGTCGCTGATGGAAATCAGGGCCAAGTGCCGCCGCCTCAAGCAGCAGCATGACCTGAAGCTCGTGATCCTGGACTACCTGCAGCTGATGAGCTCCGGCAAGAAAGTCGAGTCACGCCAGCAGGAAGTCTCCGAGTTCTCCCGTGCGCTCAAGCTGCTGGCCAAGGAACTCCAGGTCCCGGTCATTGCCCTGTCGCAGCTGAACCGTGGCTCCGAGCAGCGCCAGGACAAGCGGCCCATGGTCTCTGACCTCCGTGAATCCGGCTCCATCGAGCAGGATGCGGACATGGTCATCCTGCTGCACCGCGAGGACGTCTATGACAAGGAATCCCCGCGTGCGGGGGAGGCGGACATCCTCATCGCCAAGCACCGTAACGGCCCCACCAAGGACATTGTGGTGGCCTTCCAGGGTCACTACTCGCGCTTCGCCAACATGGCGGCCGACGCCGGAGGCAGCGGCTTCTAGGTCCGTTCCCGGCCGGGCTGGCTGGCTTGGCCCTGCCTGAGCAAGGCTTCCCGCTGGCTTAGCCCTGCCCCAGCAGGTGGTTGGGCAGACGGTTCCCCGGAGCGGTCCCACGGATCTCAAGCAGTTCGCGGGCGTGGGCATGCAGCCGCTTGTCCTCCGCCGAGACCGGCACCCAGCCGGGGACTGGCACCGAGTTGCCGTCGGCGTCGCGCGCCACCACCACCGTGAGGCAATACGTGGTGAGGTTGAGTTCCTTGCCCTTCGGATCACCGGAGCGCACGTGTACGGCGATGTGCATGCCTTTGGTCCCTGTATAGACCAGCCTGGCCTCGACCTCCACCACATGGCCGATCAGCAGGGGCCGGTAGAAGCGCACGCCACCGGAGAATACCGCCACGGTGTCCATCCCGCAGTAGCGGGATGCGCAGACATAGGCGGCTTCGTCGATCCACTTCATGACGATGCCGCCGTGCACTTTTCCGCCCCAGTTCACGTCCGTGGGGGCGGCCATGAACCGCAGCGTTACGTGTTCGGCGGTCCCGGCGTCGGTATATTCCTGGGCGTTCATGGCTTCGACGATGCGTTCGCGGACCTTGATCCGGGCCAGGGCGTGGTCCCGCTGTTCGAGCTCCGTTGCCGTGACCGGCTCGAACTGTTTGACGGGTATCGGCTTGCCGTTGTCGCCGACCGCAACAAAGATCACCATGCACTGGCTGCGCATCGTGGCTGGCCCGCCCTTGGGATCGCTTGAAGAGACGACGGTCTGGATGTGCATGGAGGAACGTCCCGTGTAGACGATGGTGGCCTCCACCTCCACCATGTCGCCGCTGTTCACCGGGTCCGCGAAATGGATGTTGCCCACATAGGCGGTGACGCAGTAGGACTTGGCCCAGCCCACAGCGGCAGCGTACGCAGCCTTGTCCACCCATTCGAGGACGGTCCCCGCGTCCACGGATCCGCTGTGGCCCACATCCGTGGGGGCGGCCAGGAAGCGGAGGGTTACGGAGTTGGCTGCGGTCTCAGTCATGCTGCGATCTTACTGAGACGTCGTGTTACCGGAGGGTCGGGGCTGACGCATATCCGCAACAGGAACTGCCCCGCCCGCCTTTTGGGGCGGACAGGGCAGTTCTGCTGAGGATTGCCGGCTGCCGGTGGTTACTTTGCGCCCGCGTAGGTGATATCCGGCTGTGCGGGCCGTTCCATGCCAACCCCGATGAAGACGCTGGGGTGCGGCGGCTGGTTGTACGCGATGTTCTCGCGCGCAACGGACTGCCGGTAGACCGGATCGTGCATCAGCGTCCGCAGCCGGACGTCCGTGGCTGCGGCGGTGGTGTAGATCCGCAGCTCCGTGCTGTCCGACGACGGCCAGGCGATTTCCTCACGCCAGTCACCGAGGAGGTCAGCCTGGATAGCCGGTGTGCCCTTGGTGCTGTTATTCGACTTCGATCCGGTTGCCGTCAGGAGCCGGTCGCTGGACGCGGTTTCCCAGTTCCACTTGGAGACTGTGGGGGTTCCCTTGTTGGCGGTGGCATCCCAGTCGTGGTCGACGATTTCGCGAAGCAAGTCTCCGTCCCACCACGCCAGGAAGTTGGCTGCCGGGATGTTGTTGGCGATCAGTTCGCCCTTGGCCGACCGGAGCTCGCCGACGGGGGAGTTCCAGGCGGCGTCGCCGCCGATTGCCCAGCCCTCGGCCCCGGTGTAGCGGGGGTCGATGTCGCCGGCCGCCGCGCGTCCGGTGTCCTTGACGGCCGGGATGCTCCAGAGGACTTCACCGGTCCGGGAGTCGCGGAACGTTGCGCCCTTGTTGCCGCTTGAACCCATGTCCTCGTGGGCGGCGAACGTTTCGAGTCCCGGCCTGGTGGGGTCCAGGTCGCCCGTGTGGATCGCGTCGCCATGGCCAAGCCCCGTGTTGTAGAGCGGCTTGCCGTTGTCATCGATGGTCAGGGAGCCGAAGACGAACTCGTCCTTGCCGTCGGCGTCCACGTCCGCCACGGAGAGGTTGTGGTTTCCTTGGCCGCGGTACTGGGCGCCAGCGATGTCCGAATCGAAGACCCAGCGCTTGACGATCTTGCCGCCCACGAGGTCGTAGGTGGCCAGCACCGTGCGGGTGTAGTAGCCGCGGCTGAACATCATGGAGGGGTGTTCACCGTCCAGGTACGCAACGGCGCCGAGGAAACGGTCCACGCGGTTGCCGTAGCCGTCGCCCCAGGCTGCTACATCGCCCCGGGGCGGGTCGTAAGCCACGGTGTCCATGACCGTCCCGGTGGCCCCATGGAACACTGTCAGGTACTCCGGCCCCGTCAGCACGTAGCCGCTGCTGTTGCGGTAATCCGCAGTGGGGTTACCCACCACGGTTCCGGCGGCGTCCCGCGTGCCGTCCGCCGTCTTCATGGCGATTTCGGCCTTGCCGTCGCTGTCGAAGTCGTAGGCAAGCAGCTGGGTGTAATGTGCGCCGGCCCGGATGTTCGGGCCCATGTTGATGCGCCAGAGCTTAATGCCGTCCATCTTGTAGGCGTCCACATAAACGGTGCCGGTGTAGCCCGCCTGTGAGTTGTCCTTGGAGTTGGACGGGGACCACATTTGGATGACTTCATACGTGCCGTCGCCGTCGACGTCGGCAACGCTGGAATCGCCCGCGGAGTAGCTGTAGGGCTGGCCGTCCTTGGTGTAGTCGTCGGCAGGCTTGTCCAGCTTCACCGCCAGGTAGTCCTGGGCAAGTGGCGTGAACTCGGCGGTGAGCTGGTCCCCGCCGTTGCCCACGGCCTTGATGACGTACTTGGATCCAGGGGATCCCCCGGCATCAAGGAAGGTGGTGCTGTTCCTGATGGGCTCGGCGGTGAGTTGGACGCCGTCGCGGATGACATGGAAGCCGATCTGCTCCGGATCGAGGCCCAACATGCGCCAGCCGACCCGGACACCCTCGCCGGTCAGGAGCGCGACGGGGGCCCGGTCCAGCTTCTCCATCTGCCGGTTCACCACAGTGACCTTCTCGGTCCCGATGACGGCGGACGGCGCGGATTCGCCGCCCTTGTTCACCGTGGTTACGCGGTAGTAGTAACGGATGGTGGTCAGCACCGTTGTGTCGGTGTAGTTCATCTCGGTGGCCCGGCCCACATAGTCGAACGGCCCGTCCGGGGAGGTGGACCGGTAGACCTGGTACGCCGCGGCGCCGGGGACCTTCTTCCATTTGAGGCTGACGCTGGTCTTTTCAACGGCCTTGACGTCCAGCTTGCCGGTGGCGGCCGGAACCGGGGTGTTGGGATCGACCAGGGCCACGTCCACGGTGTTCGAGGCCACCGATTCCAGGCCGGTGTAATCCAACGCCGTGACGAAGTACTTGTAGCTGAGGCCGGCGTACGCGGTGCTGTCGCGGAACGAAGCGGACGCGACGTTCTCTGCGATCAGCCGGGACTCGGTATCGAAAGAGGCCTGGCGGAACACCTTGTAGCTGGCGGCGTCTCCCACCGCGTCCCATGCGAGGTCGACGGCCGGCGGTTCGGAGCCGGCGTCCACAGCAGTGGTGTGCAGGTTGGTGGGACCCACCAGCAGCGGCGTGACCTCGAGGCCGTTGAGTCGCTGGCCGGAACCACTGATGGTCAGGTTCAGCTGGCCATCGGAGACCAGGACCTGGTTGATGATCTTGGTCGCGGAGGAAGCCTTGCTGGAGGCGACCTGGCCGTAAGGGGTGCCTTCCGCGGCGACGTCGGTCCGGGTGGAGCCGATCCAGTCGCTGTGGTACGTCTTCAGGGCGTAGGTGCCGTTCGGGACGTCGAGCTGGAATTCGAAGCTGGCGCCGCTGAGCACAAAGTCGCGCAGGAGGTTGGTGGTCACGGCGCCCCGGTCGCGGTCGCTGAGGACGCTGATGTCCTTGAACCCGAAGCCGCGCTGGGCCGTGTAGGCCATGGTCCGGTTGACCTCGGTGTAGCCGGTCTCCACGGGAGCTCCGACCGGTCCAAAGTCGAAGCGGTACTTGGCTTCCTTGGTGGTCACGTTCAGGGTATCGCTGGGCTCGGACAGCCCCTTGCCGTTCATGGCGGCGACGCGCACGTTGTACGCAGTGCCTTCGGCCAGCCCGGTGAGGTTGGCTGTCGGGACGGTGGCCGTAGTGGCCAGCGTCCAGGAGCTGTCCGGTTCTGACGCGAGTTTCCGGTAGACCTTGTAGATGTCCGCGCCATCAACCGGCTGCCACTTCAGGAGAGCGCCGGCGTTGGACACACTTCCCGCCACCAGGGCCTGCGGCTTCGCGGGAACGGACGACGGCGGTGTGACCTCCAGGACGTGCGAGGCCAGCGGTACGCTGAGCTGCTTCACGCTGCCGGCGATCAGGCGGGCTATCTGAATGGCGCCGTATTCCTGGAAGTGTGTATTGTCCACGGTGCCCGTCGGCCGGTTCGGGTAAACGCCGGCGTCGACGTGCAGGAAGACCGACTTGGTGTCCTCCGGGCCGATGGCGTCGTAGTAGGCGCGGCTCAGAGCGGACAGATCAACCAGGGCCACATTCTCCTCGGTGGCCAGTTCCTGCATCTTGGCGACGTACTCGGGGAAGCTGACGTTGAATTTGCCGGTGGCCTCGTCAAAGTCGCGACGCCCCACCGGGGTGACGAGCACGGGGGTGGCGCCTCGCTGCTTGGCGCCGTGGACGTAGGTCCGTAGGTATTCCTTGTAGTCAGCGGGGGACGCGTAACGGTCATCGACGCCGAACGTGGCATCGTTGTGGCCGAACTGGACCATGAGGTAGTCCCCGGGGTTGATGACCCGCAGGATCTCGTCGAGCCGTCCCTGGCTGATGAAGTTCTTGGAGCTGCGGCCGCCGATGGCGTGGTTCCTGAAGGCCACCTTGTCATCAAAGAAGCGGTCGATCATCTGGCCCCAGCCTGCCTGCGGGACGTACCCGGCGTCGTAGGTCTGGACCGTGGAGTCCCCGGCCAGGTAGATGCCGGGGTCAGTGGTGGCAGTCCGCGGCGCGCGGGCCGCAATCACGAGCGAGTTGATCTTGGCCGCCGTGCCGCTGAAATCCAGGTTCAGCTGGCCGTCAACCAGGGAGATGGGAAACTCCATTTCCAGGTACTGGCCGGCGGCCTTGTCCGTCATCTGGACTTTGGCCATCTTCTCAGCTGTGATGGCGATGTTGGTCGCCTCGGAGGCGTCTCCGGCGATGAGCTTGACGGTGTAGTCGCCATTGGGCAGGTCCACCAGGAAGCTGCTGCCCTGTGCCTGGACAAAGTCCGAACGGAGGGCGTCGCCCGTGCCGCGGTCCACACCGGACGTAGCGGCGGTGTCCGTAAAGCCGAACTTGCCGGCGGCGGAGTACCCGGTTGACGCCTCCACCTGCGTGTAGCCGGCCTCGGTGTTGCCGGGGCCGAAGTCGAACTGGAATCCGCTGCCGACGGCCGGCAGGGGAGTCTCTGCCTGGACGGCAGGCAAGCCGGTGAAGGCAATGGCCGCCGAGGCGACGGCTGCCGTCACGGCTTTGGTGCCCTTGGAAAGGCGTCTGCCCGTGCTGCCGCGAGGGGGTCCTTCCTTGCTGAACGGACTGTCTTGAGGGGGATTGTTCACGAACATCTCCTTTGATGAGCGGTGGCGGGGAGCCCAACCACTGTGTCGGACTTGGATCGTTTCAATACGAACGGAGAATTTGTGCGCGGTGCTTTTCCTGGGGTTGGGGCCGGCCAGCGGACTGGCGGCAGGAGCCGGAACGGAAGGTTGACGCCTCGGATGTTGCGACCTGGGCGGTGATGCATACCGTCCATGTGATCGCTCACAGGTTTATCAGTACAACGTTGTAGAGGTCAAGGGTATCCTGATTGTTTTCTGGGAGTTTTTGATGTCAAGTGTGTTGTTTTGGGTGAACATGCCCCGCGCTGGAGGTCTCACCATGACGCGGGCGAGGTCATTCGACTTGCACCACTATTGATAATGACTATCGTTAGCACTATGACTAAAGCTCACACATATCCCGGCCTCATGCGCTCATATCCGCAGGCTCTGCCGGCAGTTCTCGCGGTTTCGGCACTGCTCCTCACGGCATGCGGGGCCGCCCCGGGCGCGGGCTCCGGACCGTCGCCGAGCGCAGGCGCTGACTCAGCCGGCGCTTCAGCGGCTCCCGCACCAAGGCAAGCAAAGGAAAGCCAGGCCCCCTCCCCGCGGCTGGTCCTGACCCACGATGCGGGAATTACGGTTCTTGACGCGAAGACGCTCGGGCCGGTGGGGGAGGTGCCGTTGGAGGGATTCAACCGCCTCAGTCCGGCCGGCGACGGCCGGCACGTCCTGGTGGCCACCGGAGATTCCTTCCGCATCTTTGACGCCGGCGTGTGGACAGAGGCGCACGGCGACCACGGGCACTCCTATGTCGCCGCACCCCGGCTGACGGACCGGGCCTTCGGCGCCAACAAGGCCGGCCATGTGGTCAACCACGCAGAGAAGACAGTGCTGTTCAATGACGGTTCAGGGAAGGTGGAAGTTTTTGATCCGGCCGCGCTGACTGGCGCACTCAAGACCGGCCTGCCCGCGACCAGCACCTACACCACACCCGAAGCCCATCATGGCGTGGCAGTGCCGCTGGCGGATGGGCAGCTGCTGGTCACCCTTGGCAACGAGGATGGCCGCAACGGCCTCGCGCTGCTGAGTGCGCCGAGCAACGACGGCGGGCAGGGTCGCAGCGAACTGCTCCGCAACGAGGATTGCCCCGGCGTGCATGGCGAGGCCGTGGCAGGCGGTGACGCCGTGGTGGTGGGCTGCGAGGACGGCATGCTGGTCTATCGGGACGGCGCCTTCACCAAGCTCGCAAGCCCCGACATGTACGGCCGCATGGGCAACCAGGCCGGAAGCCCCGCCTCGCCGGTGATCCTCGGCGACTACAAGGTGGACAGGGATGCCGACCTTGAGCGGCCCACCCGGATCTCACTGGTCAACACTGACACCGGGACACTGCGGTTGGTGGACCTGGGCACCAGCTATTCCTTCCGTTCCCTGGGCCGCGGTCCGGCCGGCGAGGCCCTGGTGCTGGGCACGGACGGGGCGCTCCACGTCATTGATCCGACGAACGGCGAGGTCACCGCTGCCATTTCCGTGGTTGGCGCCTGGACGGAGCCGGATGCCTGGCAGGATCCCCGCCCCACCCTGTTCGTCCAGGGCTCAACGGCCTACGTCACGGAGCCGGCCACCTCCACCATCCACGCCGTTGACCTGACTGAGGGAAAGGTGGTCAGGAGTGCCGTCCTGGAACGCGTCGCCAATGAACTGACCGGGGTCACCGGCTGACGTTCTGACGGCCAGGGACGTTAAAGCCCGACGGCGGACCGGCACCTGGGTGCCTGTCCGCCGTCGGGCTTTACGTTTGCTTTGTGGGAGTCCGCCTTACGCGAGGACTGCCAGTTTGGAGCCCTTGCGGCCGAACAGGACGCGGTCCACAGACACGCGGCCAGCTCCGGTGAGTGCGAGTGCCAGGGCGGCAGCGCCCAGGAGCAGGACCAGTTCGTACCCGCCCTTGTCGGCGAAGACTCCGGCCGAGGCGTGCACCAGGACGAGGGCGCCGATCATGTTTACGGCCAGCAGGGCGGCCACCACGCGGGTGAGTGCGCCAAGGATGAGGGCAATGCCGCCGGCCAGTTCGAGGCCTGCAATGACGGGTGCTGAGACGTTGGCTGCGGGCACGCCCATCTGGGCGAACGCGGCCTGGGTTCCGGCGATGGTCCATTCGTTGAATTTCTGCCAGCCGTGGGCGGCGAAGAGGAAGCCGAGGATGACGCGCAGGACGGTGGTGGCGGTGGTGGTAAGGCGTGACTGATTCATGAATCGAGTCTCGGTGATCGTTTGTTGAAGTGTCAACTAAATGCCGCCCATTGTGTCCTTGGTCATGACTTGCGGCGTCACGGAAGCGCAGCCGCCAGACGGTCGGTGCCGGCCGCTAGGCTGAAACTGTGCCCAACCAATCCGCCCCCGCTGCCGTGCAGCGTCCCGCGAGCCATGCCCGGGAAATCCTGCGGCTCGCCGTCCCGGCGTTCGGGGCGCTGATCGCCGAACCGCTGTTTCTGCTCGCGGATTCGGCCATTGTGGGACACCTTGGTGTGGCCCAGCTGGCCGGTGTGGGGCTCGCCTCCGCCGTGCTGCACACCGCCGTCGGCCTGATGGTGTTCCTCGCCTACTCCACCACCCCGGCGGTGGCCCGCGCGATGGGACACGGGCAGTTGGGCAAGGCACTCGCCGCAGGGCGCGACGGCGTCTGGCTGGCACTTCTGTTGGGCATAGTCCTGGCGGTGGCCGGCTTCTGGGCCGCTGAACCGCTGGTGTCCCTGATGGGCGCCGAGGGTGAGGTGCGTTCATTCGCCGCTGACTATCTGCGCTGGTCCATGCCCGGCCTGGTGGCAATGCTGCTCATCTTTGCCGGCACTGGTGTTCTCCGCGGGTTGCAGGACACCAGGACGCCGCTGCTCGTAGCCACCGCAGGCTTTGCCCTGAATATTGTCCTTAACTTCTGGCTGGTCTACGGGCTGGGCTGGTCCGTTGCGGGCTCGGCGGCAGGCACCAGCGTGGCGCAATGGGCCATGGCGGCCGTCTATCTGGCGATGGTTCAGCGAAATGCTGCCCGGCACGGCATCAGCCTGTGGCCCGACTGGAGCGGTATCCGCGCGATGACCCGGGTCGGTTCGTGGCTCATGCTCCGCACGCTGAGCCTGCGGATTGCCATCCTGGCTACGGTTTTTGTGGTTACGGGGCAAGGTGCCGTCAACCTGGCTGCGCACCAGCTGGCCATGACCATCTTCTCCTTCCTCGCTTTTGCCCTCGATGCCCTTGCCATCGCCGCCCAGGCCCTGATCGGCAAGGAACTGGGCGCATCCAACCCCGTCAGGGCGCGGCACCTGACCCGGACCATGATCCGCTGGGGTGTCGGATTCGGTGTGCTTACGGGGGCCCTGCTGGCCATCGCTGCGCCCTGGGTGGGGGCGCTGTTCACCTCCGACCCCGGCGTCCAATCCGTGCTGACATACGCTCTGTGGATCCTGGCCGCCGGTCAGCCCCTTGCCGGTTATGTTTTTGTCCTGGATGGTGTGCTGATCGGCGCCGGGGACGCCAAGTACCTAGCGCTGGCGGGCGTGGTCAACCTCGCCGTATACGTCCCCATGCTCGTGGCCGTTGTTGTCTCCGGCATGTCCGCTGCTGCAGGCCTCGTTTGGCTGTGGGCCGCCTTTGCGCTGGGCTATATGGCCGCCCGGGCCGTGACACTGGGCCTGCGCGCCCGGTCGGACCGCTGGCTGGTGCTGGGTTCGCCATAAGCCCAGCGGCCACTAAACTGGACCGGTGAACCAACCACTGACACCCACAGATGCTCCCGCAGGCACCGCCCAGCAGGCTGACCTGTGGAAGCCGGTACTGCTCAGGGCCGTGGCCGCACTGGCGTTCGGCGCCGTGACCATTTTCTGGGGCGGACCGTCGGTCCAGGTCATGGGCTGGGCAGGCGGACTATATCTGCTTGTCACGGGCCTGCTGCTGCTCTGGGCCATCCCCAAGACCGGCTACGCGCGTGAGCGTATGCCCGGCAAAATCCTCTCCGCGGCAGGGGCCGCCCTGGCAGGCGCAGGTGTTGCCGTGGCGCTGCTTCACGGGGACCGGGTCTTTGGCGTCGTCGCGGCGGTGGGACTTGGCCTGGCCGGAGCGGTGGAGCTGAACTGCGGACTCCGGTATCGCGGCCGGCACGTGCTGGCCCGCGACTGGCTGGCCTCGGGCATCATCGGGCTTGGTACCGCAGCCATCCTGCCCTTCTTCATCAGCCTCGGAGCCCATGCCCTGCTGGGCGTCGCCGGCGGTGGGGCCATCATCTCCGGTGTGCTGTGGGTCCTGTCCGGGCTGACGCTGAGGCACGATTCCCGGCCCGCCTCCGCGAAGCCGTAAACTAGAAGCGAAAGGTTCTACCCGGCGTAGAAAACACGCTCGGAACAACCCCCGCACACATTCGAACCAGCACGCCCTTCCGGCACGGCTGTAGGAGAGGAACTACCTTGGCAGACCAGAAACCAGGAAAACCGCGCAATCTGCGGACCTCGGTGAAGGGGCCGCTGATGTTCTCTGCGTTCTGGGCCGTCCTCGCCTTCTTCGCGGTGTTGATCTTCGCCTCTGGCGGCAGCGCGAAGACCCCGCGGTTCGATCTCGCCTTCACGGGCGCCGGCATCGCGTTTATCGTCACGCTGGTCATCGCCGCCATGCTGGCTATGAGCCACAAGGAGAACTCCGAGCACCTGGGCAAGGGATCCGGCGTCAACCTGAGTTCAGCGCGGAAGCCGTCGCATGGATTCGGGGGACACGGGCCAAGCCAGGCCGGCGGCGCACCTGAGTCTCCGGACGCTGACAGCGCCGGCTCCAGCCACTCCTAGCCCACCCGCCCCCCGCGCGGCGGCCCGGGCCCGGCCCTGCCCTGGCTCAGCGAACCGTCGCCTGCCGCGCTCGGTACGCTGCGACGTGCGCGCGGTTGGCGCAGTTCCCGGTATCGCAATAGCGTTTAGACCGGTTGCGGCTGAGGTCCAGGACCACCGCATCGCAGTCCTCGGCCTCGCACACCAGAAGGCGGTCCATCTCCTTGGTCCGGATGACGTCCACCAGGGCCATGGCGGCTTCAGTGCCCATGCGCTCCGCCAGTGGCGCATCCCGGGCGGTGGCGTGCAGATGCCAGTCCCACTCGTCGTGTTTCATCAGCTGGGGGAGTGCGTTCGCCTCGCGCAATAAGCGGTTGACGCCCGCGACGGCCGAGTCTTCCTCTGCCGTCCACAGGTTGGCAAGCCGGCCGCGCAGTTCGTGGACACTGGACACTTCCGCTGCATCGCCGGCGCGGGATCCACTGAACCCTTCGGTCTGAAGGAAGTGATCCAGGTCCGCCACCGTGGCAAGTGATTCACGGCCGTTGGCGGCGGTGTTGATCAGGTTGACCACGGTGCGCAGGGCAATTTCGGTGTCAGGGGCAAAGACCATCTTGACTCCTTACTGGGACCGGGCGTAATGTCAGGACCATTACCCTACTTTACTCCTGACAGGAGGCGTCGGTGACTGCCGCCCCTAACCCCGCAGCCGCGGGCGGATTCCTTGGCTCCGGTCTTGGAATCGCTTTGTTCTCTTCTGCTGTCTTCGGGCTCTCCGGCTCCTTCGCCAAAGCGCTCCTGGAAACCGGCTGGTCCCCGGGCGCCGCCGTGACGGCCCGCCTGACCGGCGCGGCGCTGATTCTCGCCATTCCTGCCATTCTGGCTTTACGCGGACGGTGGTACCAGCTGCGCGACAACTGGGTCACCATCGGTCTTTTCGGGCTGATCGGTGTGGCCGCGTGCCAGCTGTTCTACTTCAACGCCGTAGCCCGCCTCTCTGTGGGTGTAGCGCTGTTGCTTGAATACCTGGCTCCCGTCCTCATCGTGCTTTGGCTATGGGGAGCCAGCAGGAAGCGGCCGCGTGCGTTGACCTTCGGCGGAACAGTGCTGTCGCTCGGCGGCCTGATCCTCGTGCTGGACCTCACCGGAACGGTCAAGATCGACATCATCGGGGTCCTGTGGGGGATGGCCGCTGCCGTATGCCTTGCCATCTACTTCTTCATCACGGCCAAGGAAAATGATTCCCTGCCGCCCATCGTCCTTGCGTCGGTCGGGCTGCTGGTGGGGGCCGCCGTCATGTGGCTGGCGGCCGCCACGGGACTGCTTCCCATGGCCTTCAGCACCGCGGATACCAAGCTGGGCCCCTGGATCACACCCTGGTGGGTCTCCCTGGGTGGCCTGATCATCCTGGCAACAGTCCTGGCGTACGTTTCCGGCATTGTCGCTGCCCGCGCCCTTGGCTCCAAGGTTGCGTCCTTCGTCTCGCTGACCGAGGTTCTGTTCGCCGTGATCTGGGCCTGGCTGCTTCTGGGTGAGCTGCCCGGTGCCATCCAACTCCTGGGCGGCGCCCTTATTGTGGGCGGGGTCGTGCTGGTCCGGCTGGACGAGCTGCGCTCCGGCACGGCCGCAGCAACTGGCGGTACGCCCGCCCCGCTGGACCACGCGAACGACGTCGAACCCGTGCCCTGAGTGCCGGGTGCCCTGTCCTGAAGGACAGGTGCCGCTGTGCCCCGCGGTTAAATGCCGCGGGGGCCCGGACACTGTGCTGTGTCCGGGCCCCCGGGTTATAGCTTCTGCCGTCAGCGTGAAGCCTGGTCCTGCTCGTTGGCGTTCTTGGTGGCCTTCTGGCCGGCATCCTTCAGCGCCTGGATGACCTGGTTCAGCGCCGCGGTGTGCGTGCCTGACCATTCGCCGCGGAAGTGGGTGGCGTCAGGGCCTTCCCAGTTGGTGCTGTCCAGCACGCGGGACAGGTTGGACCGCTGCTGCTCGATCTCGCCGGCACCGGCCTGCAGCTTGCTGCCAAGAGTCCTGAGCTGTTCTACATCTGCGCCCCAAATAGCCATCAGTTTCTCCTTGTTGTCTTGGATCCGATCCAGATCGGCATCCCCAGTGGCCCCCGGTTCATCCGGAAGATCCATTACCTAGAACCTATCCCGGCCCCAAAACACTGTCGATGGGCACCGCTGCCCATGTGAGGGAGAGGGGGGTCGATCCGAGGCGTTCCAGAGCCTAGCATGGCTGTATGTGCCGGAATATCCGAACCCTCCACAATTACGAACCGCATGCCACCTCTGAGGAAGTGCATGCCGCCGCGCTGCAGTATGTGCGCAAGGTCAGCGGCAGCGCCAAGCCGTCCAAGGCCAACGAGGATGCCTTCGAAGCGGCGGTGCACGAGATCGCCCACATCACCCAACACCTGCTGGATTCGCTGGTCACCCACGCTCCCGCCAAAGACCGGGAAGAAGAGGCTATCAAGGCGAAGGCCCGCGCTGCCGTGCGCTTCGGCACCGCCTGAGGATCTATCCGCCTGAGGACCTACTTGCCGAAGCTGCGCAGCCGGAGCGAGTTGGCCACCACCAGGACGGAACTCGCCGCCATCGCGGCACCGGCAAGCATCGGGTTCAAGAGGCCCAGGGCGGCCACCGGAATGCCGATGGCGTTATAGAAGAACGCCCAGAACAGGTTGGTCTTGATGGTGGCCAGCGTCCGCCGGGACAATTCGATGGCCTGCGCCACCTGTCCCAGGTCATTGCCCATGACGGTGAGGTCCGCCGCCTCGATGGCCACATCGGTACCGGATCCCATGGCGATGCCCAGGTCAGCCTGCGCCAGCGCGGCGGCGTCATTCACGCCGTCGCCGGCCATCGCCACAATGGCCCCGCCCGTCTGGAGCCGACGGACGGCGTCGACCTTCCCGGCAGGCAGAACACCTGCATAAACATTGTCAGGGGAAATGCCGACGGCGGAAGCGACCTGCGCGGCCACCGCGGCGTTGTCCCCGGTCAGCAGAATGGGGCGCAGCCCGAGCTTCTTCAGCTTTGCCACAGCTTCCGCGGATCCCGGCTTCACGGTGTCGCGGAGACTGATGATGCCGGCAGGGGTGCCGTCCACCGCCACCCAGATGGCCGTGGCACCGGTGGCTTCCGCATCGGCCAGCGCCTCCAGCTGCGCGCCGGAAGGGCGGACGCCATTCTCCGTGAGCCAGCCGGTGCGGCCCGCGAGGATCACTCGCCCATCAGCGGTTCCCACCACTCCGCCGCCGGGTGCCGAACGGAAGTGTTCGACGGCGGGGAGCCGCCCGCCGTCAACGTGCCCGGTTTGTGCCTCAAGGGCCGCGGCCGCGATGGCGTGTGCGATCGGGTGCTCCGATGCCGCTTCGACGGCGCCGGCGAGCCGCAGCACGTCCTTGCCCTGGTAACCGTCAAACGCGAGAGTGTTGCCCACGGCGAGTTTTCCGGTGGTGACGGTGCCGGTCTTGTCGAGCAGGATGGTGTCCACGGTGCGGGTGTCTTCGAGGACCTGCGGGCCCTTGATCAGGATGCCCAGCTGGGCGCCCCGGCCGGTTCCGGTGAGCAGTCCCACGGGAGTGGCAAGCCCCAGGGCGCACGGGCAAGCGATGACCAGGACGGTGACTGCGGCGGTGAAAGCTGCCCTGAGCTCGGCAGGCTCAATCACCGGGCCGCTGAACGCGAGCCAGAGCGCAAACGTGAGCACGGCGAGGGCAAGAACTATGGGGACAAAGACGGCGCTGATCCGGTCGGCGAGTCGGGCGATGGGGGCTTTGCCGGTCTGTGCCTGCGAGACCAGCCGGGCCATCTGTGCCAGCGTGGTTTCGGAGCCCACGCGTGTGGCCCGGACCAGTAGCCGGCCGGAAGTGTTGATGGTGGCGCCCGTGACCTTGCTCCCGGGCTCCACCTCCACCGGGACGGATTCGCCGGTCAGCAGGGATGCGTCCACAGCTGAAATTCCGTCGATCACCTCTCCGTCCGTGGCGATCTTTTCGCCGGGGCGGACCACAACGACATCTCCCACGCGGAGCTGATCGGCGGGGACTTTATGTTCGGAGCCGTGGTGAAGGATGGTGGCGTCCTTGGCGCCGAGGTTCAACAATGCCTTGAGGGCGTCGCCGGCTTTCTGCTTGGCGTTGGCTTCGAGGAGCCGGCCCAGCAGCAGGAAGGTGGTGACCACGGCGGCCACTTCGAAGTACAGCCCGCCGCTTTCCATGCCCTCCATGGCCGGGTGTTCGGTCATGCGGGGATCCAGGGCCAGTTGCCACACGCTGAAAAGGTAAGCGGCAGCGACGCCGATGGAAACGAGAGTGTCCATGGTGGACGCCAGGTGGCGGGCATTGACGGCCGCAGCGCGGTGGAAGGGCCAAGCCGCCCAACTGACCACCGGAAACGCCACGGCACCGGCTACCCAGCCCCAGTCGGGAAACTGCAGTGCCGGAACCATCGAAACCGCGAACACGGGAACCGTCAGGACTGCGGCCAGGATGAGGCGCGGCCGGAGCTGGGCCGCCTTGCCGCCGTGGGACAAGTGGTCACTTTTCGCACCGCCTTCGGTGCCATGTTGAGGGTGGTTACCAGGCGCGGCACCGTCGGAGACATGCTCTGCATGCTCGCTCGTGCCTCGCTTAGACGCATGCTGCCGCATGCCCCCGACGTCGCCGCTTGCGGGCATCGAGCCGAGCGCGTCGGTTCCGTCGCCGGCATTTTGGCTCAGGTAGCGCGGGAGGCGGACCGTTGCCTTGTAGCCCGTGGCGTTGACTGTGTCCACAATCTGCTGGTTCGTGATGCCGGCAGGGACAGTGACGTGGGCCGATTCCAGCGGGAGGTTGACGGAGGCTTCGACGCCGTCGAGCTTGCCCAGCTTCTTTTCCACGCGGTTCACGCAGGAGGCGCAGGTCATGCCCTCAACGTCCAGTTCAACCACCCGGCTTTGAGGGTGGTGACGGAGATGGTCTGTACTCATGTGGGATCCCCCGATCAGACAGCGTTACGCGTCGTTGGCAACAACCAGGTAGCCGGCTTCGGCTACCGCTTCGCCGATCTCGGACGGCGACAGTTCCTGGCTTGAGGTGATGGTGACGGTGGAAATGCCGCCGGCGTTGAGTTCGACGTCGACCGTTTCAACTCCGGCGAGCGATTCGATTTCCTCGCTGACAGAGGAAACGCAGTGGCCGCAGGTCATGCCGGACACGTTGACGGTGGTGGAGGTGGTGCTCATGGCTGGCTCCTTGAAAGGGGGCCGGCGGTGGCCGGCCGTAAATGGATGGTCAGTGGCAGGTGGTCAGCGCAGGAGACGGCCGATGGCCTCTGTAGCTTCCTTGACTTTGCTGTCGATGGCTTCAGCGCGAAGGGCAGGATCGGGTTCCCCGGCGGCACCCACCACGCAGTGGCCGATGTGCTCTTCCACGAGTCCCAGGCTCACAGCATGAAGGGCCTTGGTGACCGCGGAGACCTGGGTCAGGATGTCGATGCAGTATTTGTCCTCATCCACCATCCGGGCGATGCCGCGGACCTGGCCTTCGATGCGCTTGAGCCTGCGCAGGTATGCCTCTTTGTTCGCGGTGTAGCCATGCGGGGGCGCCGGGGCGGTGCCGGCATGTGTGGTCAAGGTTTCCTGCAAAGGTTCCATGCTGCCAACATATACCCGGTGGGGGTATATGGCAAGTACCCCCTGGGGGTATCCAAATCAAGGAGGCGCTCCACGAACGGGGGTAGGTGCGGGTTGTGGGAGCGCACAAAAAAGCTCCGGAGTGCGTTATTGGGGGATACGCACTCCGGAGCAGCATTTGGGCAGATTCACCCGGCCGCTGCGGCCGGATCGTTCTGCTTGAATTAGCTTACGTGCCGGTACGGCCGTCCGCTACCACCTCGAATAACTACTTTCGCTTTATTATTTCGGTCACCCGAAAACCGCCCCGGATGGGCGAGGCGACGCGTTCAGGCCGGCTCAGACTTCGTCCTGATGCGCCGGTCTCCGGTAAGGAACCACCAGCACTGGCCGGCTTTGATGATGCGTCAGCCAGAGTCCCACTGATCCGTTGAGCAGTTCGGAGATCCGGTGGGTCAGGCCCCGCTCCGACGTTCCCACGATGATCATGGGGGAGTTGCTTTCCGCGGCGAGCCGGGCCAGGGCGCGGCCCGGATCCCCCGCCAGGGTCCGCAGAGTCCAATCCACGGGGGCGCCCGGCGTCGCGGCGGCGGCCACGGCTTCTGCGATCACCGCCCTGAGTTCCGTGGTGACGGAGCGTATATCGTCGTCGTCCTTGTCCGGGTGCAGCGACAGCCGGTGCGCGGATCTGGCAGGATCCCATTCCACCAGGTAGCTGGCCTCGTCAACATAGGCGAACAGCAACGGCGCTGACAGGCGGGCTGCGAGAGATGTTGCGGTCTTCAGCACCTCGGGATGCTGATCGGGCAGCACACCGACCAGGAGTGGAGGCGGGCCACTGAAACGTTCTGGACTCATAAGGCCATTCTGTGCCGCCGGGTGCCACTTGAACAGGGGGGCGCCCGGCGCGTGGACGTGTTAAGCGGCAGCGGGTGACGCCGAGACCACCACGTTTTTCCCCCATGGGTCTTCCGTGTAGCAGCTGATCAGAACCACGCGGCTGGGCACCATGTCCCAGATGGGGCTGTCTTTGAGGCTGTCCTTGAGGTAGGTAGTGACGCTGTCCACGCGGTAAGGGATGGTGCCGGTTTCCGTGACGACGTCGAACGTATCGCCAACCGCGGCAGCGGAGCTGAGGTGATTGAACGGGGCGTCCCGCCCCTCCCAGCTGTGACCGATGATGTACGTGGTGTTGCCCGAGCCGTTGCCCGGGGTCCCGAACGGTGTCAGCCAATACCCGTCCATGGTGGTGGGCGGCACGATTGTCTGACTTTCGACGGCTGTGCTGTCCGGCGCCAGCGGATGCACGGCCGTGTCCATCGCAGCTTTCGGATAGACGATCCGCTGCGGGGCCGAAGACTCCGGGAGGACCGGCCCGGTGGCCACGGGCGCCGCTGCAGCCGGCACGGATGCAGACGGTGCGGCCGGAAGGCCCGAAACGGCCAGGGGCAACGGCAGTTGGATCGACGACGTTCCGGAAGAGTAGTCTGCAGTGTTTGTACCCGGCGTTGCGGCCCCATGCTGGTCCAGCAGCGATCCACCGAACGTGAAGGACAGGAAGCCCAGGACACCGCAGGCCAGGATGGCGATGTCTCCGCGGTTCCAGCCGCGGGGCCGTTTCGGCACTTCGTGCCGTCCGGTTTGCTTTGCCACAATGCTCCTCAGGCTGTTGGAAATTGTGCTTACAGGAAGGGCGCCCCGCCTTGAGTTGGCGGGGCGCCCTGCGTGTCAGCTCGGCCCAGTCCGAGCTGGGGCCTAGTCTGCCTTTGGTTCCAGGGACCTGCGGCGTACGGCCACCAGCGCACCGGCGCCGAGCATCATGCCCAGGCCCGCGAGCCAGGTAGGAGCACTCTCAGCTCCGCCCACTGCGGTCTGCGCGTTGAAGCCCTGGTTGGTGCCCTGGCTGACAGCCACTGTCCCGGTGCCGGCTGGCGTCTGTACGGTTGCCGGTGCGGCGGGGGTCTGCACTGTGGGTGTGACTGTGGTGACCGGCGTCTGGACGACGACCGCTGACTCCACCATGGGCGTCACCACCACGGCTGGCGGGACCACCACGGGTTCTTCTGCGGGTGGGACGACGACCGGCGGCACCACTACGGGTGGAACGACGGGCGGGACGACGACCGGCGGTACCACGGGTGGGACGACGACGGGCGGCAGTGTTACTGCGTTGCAGGAGTTAGCAAAGTCCGCCATCCCTTGAAGGTCCCAGTTCAATCCGCCAGGCAGCAGCGGGTTGGGCGGGATGATGTCCTCGGAGTGTCCACTATGGGCACCCAGGCCGTTCACCCCGTTGAGGTCGATGCTGATGTCATGTCCGTTGTGGCAAAGAGTGAAGTTATCTGCCGCGCTGGCCGGGGCCGAGACGCTGAGCAATGCCAGCCCCGCGACCCCCAAAATTGCGAAGGTTCGTTTCATGGTTTTCGTCTCCCCAGACTTTTCCGAAAGGACCATGGTGGTAGGGGAGGAGCGTTGGCTCTGAATGCCCCCGGCAGCATGATCAATTGCTTGTAAATTCAGGCTAGGGGCGGCGGGCGGGTGCGGTCGCGAGTAGCGGGTACTCGTCTTTTTCCGCCTTTGACCTGCGCTGTTACCTGCCTGTACGCGGAAACGGGAGGGGGCTATTGGAGTGTTGCCACCCTTGAACGTGGACAGGGCGGAGCCTAACGTTGGAGCATACGAAAGGTGCGTGACCGGCATGGAAATCTACATGTGGTGGCTGGATCTGAACCTGCAAACCAAGGAATGGCTGCGGGAAAACCTCCGTGCGGCGGAACTGCCGTTACCGGTGCTGCAGGGCATCGCCGAAGCCGGCGGGCCGCATCCGGGTACCCAGGTGGCTGTCCTCACCGAAGCCGACTGGGATTTCATCGAGACGCAGTCCGAATTCGTCGACTGACGGGGCGCCGCCGGCACGGCCCATGCGTCCAGTCCACGCCGGACCAATCCACATAGCGAAGAAAAGCGTTGCGGCCCTCCGGCCGTGGTGGTTGCATGGGGTGCATGGCAACCGCAGAGAACTATGTCTTAGCGATCGGGACCAAAAAGGGCCTCTGGCTGGCAACCAGCCAGGACCGGAAGCAATGGTCCTTCTCCGGCCCGCATTTTCTGATGAGCGAAATCCCCAGCATCGGGATCGACACTCGGGACGGCCGTAACCGGATCATGGTGGGCGTCAGGTCCGAGCACTGGGGCCCTACTGTGGCCCACTCCGATGACCTTGGCGCCACGTGGACCGAACCGGAACAGGGCGCCATCACGTTTCCCGAAGACACCGGCGCGGCAGTGGAGCGCATCTGGCAGATCTACCCGGACGCAGAGTCGCGGCCAGGGGTGGTGTGGGCAGGTGCCGAACCGATTTCGGTCTGGAAATCCACCGACGGCGGTGAGCATTTCGAACTCAACCGCGGGCTGTGGGACCATCCTCATCGCAGCGATTGGGGTGCGGGCTACGGTGGCGCCGCGGCCCACTCCATCGTGGTGAATCGGGCGGGGGATAACGTCCACATCGCCATGAGCACCGGTGGCGTGTACCGCTCGCTCGACGGCGGGACCTCCTGGCAACCGCGGAACAAAGGGATCTCGGTGCGTTTCATGCCTGACCCCTACCCGGAGTTCGGCCAGTGCGTGCACAAGATCGCTGCGGATGCCGTAGTCGAAGGCCGTCTGTATGCGCAGAACCACCACGGTGTCTACCGCACGGATGACAACGGCGAAAACTGGGACTCCATCGCTGAAGGACTTCCGGCCGACTTCGGTTTTGTGATGCTGACGCATCCGCGGCGGGAAGGCACAGCCTGGGTTGTCCCGCTGAAGGCCGACGGCGAGCGGATCCCCCCGGAGGGACACCTTGCGGTGCATCGGACGGACGACGCCGGCGGCACCTGGAAGAGGCTCGACGCAGGACTGCCGGAGCACGAGTACAACAGCGTCCTCCGCGATGCCGCAGCGGTTGACTCAGCTGAACCGGCAGGCGTCTACTTTGGAACCCGCGGCGGCACCGTGTACGCCAGCGCGGATGAAGGGGAGACGTTTGCTGAAGTTGTCAGTCATCTCCCGGATGTCCTTTGTGTCCGCGCCGCCGTGGTCTCCGGGGCGGGACTGGCGGTTCCGGAAACGTCAGCGGCCCGCGGTGCCTGACATCAGCGTGGTACTTCCCAGCATCCTCCAGCCACTGGCCGGCGGGCAGTCCATCCTGACTGCGCCCGCCGAAGGGACGGTGACGGTGGGAAGCCTGCTGGATTCGGTGACCGGGGGTTACCCGGTGCTGGCCAGGCGACTGCGGGACGAAACAGGAGCACTTCGCCGGTACGTGAATATTTACGTGGCCGGCGACGAGGTGCGCCGGCTCCAGGGCCTGGAAACCGAGGTGTCGCCCGGGCAGGAGGTGCTGGTCATCCAGTCGGTGGCCGGAGGTTAGGGCCGAAGCGTCTCTCGGGCGGTCCGGCGGGCAGTCCTGAATGACTGCGCCCGCCGTCGCGGTGCAAGGTTCCGCAAGGAGGTTCTGCGCCAGCGGCTCGAAACCGGGTCAGGCAATCCGCCAGACGCTGCATTCGTCCGTATTGATCGCTTTCCGCGAGCCGGTGTGATGGTCCATGATCCAGACAACGCCGATTCCCGGTGCTGTCTCTTGGACGCGGCCGCGGCGGATGACCACGTCGTCGTAGCTGGGGCCCACAGAGAGCCTGGCTTCGATTTCATCGCCGCGGTGGAGCTGGTCCAGGGCGCGGACTCTTGTTACATGGGCTTTGGCTTCCTTCAACATTGGGGCCTCCTGGCTGGAGCTGGTGCCTGCGCTTGCCGGCACTTCCAGTGTGGCGGGGCAATGTTGCGCCCGAGTTTCCTCGACGTTAGGAGCCGGTTAGTTCTCTGCGATCGATGCGTTTCCGCCGGCACCATGGGATTCGGAGAGTGCCACCGGCCAAACGCGGCGGGGCCTTCAGTGGGGCATTGTGCCAGTTCAGGCCTACCGCCGGCGGGTCTCCCGGACAACAATGGGCACTATGCAACTTCCCGTGATGCCTCCCGTCCCGCCCATGCTCGCCAAAGCCGTCAGCGGGATACCGGACGGGCCCTTGAGCTATGAACCCAAGTGGGACGGGTTCCGGTCCATCATTTTCCGCGACGGCGACGAGCTGGAGATCGGCAGCCGCAATGAAAAGCCCATGACCAGGTATTTTCCTGAGCTTGTGGAAGCCCTGAAGGAGAACCTGCCGCCCCGCTGTGTCCTGGACGGCGAGATTGTCCTGGTGGGGACATCCGGCGACCGGCTGGATTTTGACGCCCTTCAGCAGCGCATCCATCCCGCGGCCAGCCGGGTGAAGCTTCTTGCCGAACGGACCCCGGCCAAGTTTGTGGCCTTTGACCTGCTGGCCCTGGGCGACGACGACTACACCGGCCGGCCCTTCGCCGAGCGTCGGGCAGCGCTGGAAAAGGCGCTCGCCACCAGCAAGGCTCCCGTCCACCTCACCGCCGCGACCCAGGACAAGGCCACCGCCGAGCAGTGGTTCCAGCAGTTCGAAGGTGCAGGCCTGGACGGGATTGTTGCCAAGCCGCTGGATGGCAGCTACCAGCCGGACAAACGCGTGATGTTCAAGGTCAAGCACGAACGCACGGCCGACTGTGTGGTGGCCGGCTACCGCGTGCACAAGAGCGGACCTGACGCGATCGGCTCGCTGCTGCTGGGGTTGTACAAGGACGACGGCGGCCTGGCCAGCGTGGGCGTGATCGGCGCCTTCCCCATGAAACGCCGGCAGGAGCTGTTCGAGGAACTCCAAGCGCTGGTCACGGACTTTGACGGACACCCCTGGGCCTGGGCCAAGCAGGAGGAAGGCGAACGGACCCCGCGCAACGCGGAGGGCAGCAGGTGGAGCGCCGGCAAGGACCTGTCCTTTGTGCCCCTCCGGCCCGAACTGGTGGTGGAGGTCAGGTACGACCACATGGAAGGTGAGCGCTTCCGGCATACTGCCCAGTTTTCACGCTGGCGGCCGGACCGGGATCCCGAATCCTGCACCTACGCCCAACTGGAGGAACCGGTCAGTTTCGACCTTGCCTCGGTCCTGGACACCGGACAGCCGTAGGCACCCGGCCCGCTTCCCGGCGTCGAACGTTCCACCCCATCTGCCCCCGGCGGTGCAAGGGAAAGCCCGGCGCGTCCAGGGACGTGCCGGGCATTCCGGTGAGCAAACTGGGCAGGAGCGTCCGGCTTGTGGCGTCCGGCCAGCGGGGTGTTACTGCAGGCCAAGCTGCTTGGTGGGGATGTTGAAGGTTTCCTTGGCCGTCAGGGCGGAGATGGCCGAGATGCCGCAGATGACGGCGGTGAAGATGCTGATCTGGACCCAGCCGCCGGGCCTGATGCCGCCCATGGCTGCCACGATGGCCGGGGCGAAACCTGCCATCAGAAAGCCCAGCTGCGTACCGATCGCCAGGCCGGAGAACCGGACCCTGGTGCTGAACATTTCGGCGTAGAAGGACGGCCAGACGGCGTTTGAGGCTGCGTAGCCGAAGGAGAAGAAGCCGATGGCCGCGAGGAACATCAGCGGGATGCTGCCGGATTCCAGGCTGAGCAGGAAGACCGGCGTGAGGATGGCGCTGGCCACGGCGCCGTAGAGGAAGACCGGCTTGCGGCCGATCCGGTCCGCGAGCTTGCCGAACAAAGGCTGGGTACCCAGGGCCACCAGGTTGGCGCCGACCACCAGCCACAGGGTGGTGGTCCCGTCAACACCGGCAACAGTCTTGGCGTAGGTGATGGCCAAGGTGCCGAACACGGTGGAGACTGCGGCGATGAAGGCGCAGCAGACCACGCGGAGCACATCGCGCCAGTGGTCCTTGAGGAGGTCGGCAACGGGTAGCTTGGAAATCTGGGCGGTCTTCTGGGCTTCCTCGAAGGCCGGCGGCTCGTGCAGCGTGCGGCGGATGAAGAATGCCACCAGCACTACCACTGCGCTGAGCCAGAACGGAATGCGCCAGCCGATGCCGTACTTGATCTCGTCCGGAAGGGCCAGGACGGGGATGAAGACCAGCGCGGCGAGGATCTGGCCGCCCTGGGTGCCCGTGAGGGTCCAAGAGGTGAAGAAGGCGCGGCGATTGTCCGGCGCGTGTTCCAGCGTCATGGACGAGGCGCCGGCCTGCTCACCTGCGGCGGAGAGGCCCTGGCACAGCCGGGCCAGCACCAGCAGGGCCGGAGCCCACCAGCCCACGGTGTTGAAGTCGGGGAGGCAGCCGATCAGGAACGTCGAGGCACCCATCAGCAGCAACGTGAACATAAGGACCTTCCGCCTGCCCACGCGGTCACCGAAGTGGCCCAGGATGACGGCGCCGAAGGGTCGCGCCACGTAGGCAAAGCCGAAGGTGGCGAAGGACATAACGGCCGCGTTGGCCCCGGCGTCCGGGAAGAACACCGTGGGGAAGATCAGGGCCGCCGCGGAACCGAAGATGAAGAAGTCGTAGTATTCGACGGCGCTGCCGAGGAAGCTGGCGAGGGCTGCCTTCTTTGGCGTCCCGGCCGGGGCAACAGTGCCCGGCCCGGCGGACGGAAGTGTCTGGCTCATGGAGTTCCTTAGATGTGACGACGTTGTCGCGGATGGATCTGGAGGGTCGCAGCCGCAGCGGCCTGAGTGGAGGCCTGGTGCGGTGCGGCTGGAGTCCGTTGAAAGACCCGGCCTAGTAGCCACATGGTGGGAGCTACTTGTGCGATACAGCAATGATGGCTGTGAGCGCAGTCACTTGTCAAGAAAATAATCACCATCTAGAAATAGTTCCCACGATGTGGCAACATCGACGTATGAGTGTGAATCAAACCACAGCGCCCGATGACGTCGCCGCTGAGCCAAAGACGCCCAAGGGTGACCGCACGGACATGGTGGGCAAGGCCCTGGGCCTGCTGGTCCTCCTAGGTGAGGAGCCGCGTGGCGCCAGCGCCGCCGAGATTTCGCGCCGTGCCGATCTCCCCTTCAGCACCACCTACCGCCTCCTGGGTTCCCTGACGCGGGACGGATTTGTGGACTATGAGCCGGACGGCCGCCGCTACCACCTGGGCCTGCGGATCTTCCAGCTGGGGCAGCGGGTCTCCAACCATCACGGATTTGCGGGCACGGCACTGCCCGTCCTGCGCCGCGTCACCGAGCGGACGGGGGAGGCCACCATCCTCAGCGTCCGCGACGGCCATCATCACCTCACGGTCAACAAGGTGGATGGCCCGCAGACTTTCCGCGTCACCAGCGATCCCGGGCATCTGGGCGCCCTGCACGCGACGGCCGTGGGTAAAGCGCTGGTGGCTTTTGCCGAGGATTCGGAGCGTGAAGCGCTGATTGAGGAGCTCGAGCTGGAACCCCTTACCGAACACACCATCAGGGACCGCGCCGCCTTCCGTGCGGAGATCGAGAAGGTGCGCCGGCAGGGATATGCCGTGATGGACGAGGAGAACGAGAACGGCATGCGCGCCGTGGCTGTGCCGCTGCTCAATTCTCAGGGCCACGCCTTCGCTTCCCTGGCCACCGCCGTTCCCGTCTTCCGCCTCAGCGTGGAAGCCCTGCTGGCCCATGTGCCCCTGCTGCAGGATGCCGCGGCGGAGCTGGCCGCGCGCTTGCCGCAGCGGTAATTATGCTTCAAAAGTTCGCATGTAGAACAAGCGTGCGGGAAGTGAACAAGTGTTGTACTGTAATCCCTATCACCCGACCCGCCGCGGACGCCTCGAGCGCCGCCGCCCGCCGGGTGCCGTATCAAAGGAGCTGCCCGGATGAGCAATCGAACTGAGTCCTACCTTGTGGGACTGGTCGGCGACGGCGTGATGCCGTCACTCACTCCCCTCATGCACGAACGCGAAGGGGACGTGCAGGGCCTGCGCTACCTCTACCGCCCCATCGACCTGCTGGAGCTCGGACTTTCCGGCGACGCCGTGGGGGATCTGCTCAAGAGTGCCCGCAGCCTGGGCTTCAACGGCCTGAACATCACTCATCCGTGCAAGCAGCTTGTCCTGGCACACCTGGACGAGGTCTCACCGGATGCCCTCAGGCTCGGCGCCGTCAACACCGTGGTGGTCGAGGACGGCCGCTTCATCGGCCACAACACCGACTTCTCCGGCTTCGCCGCCGCGCTTGCCTCCGGCCTACCGGGCGCGCGGCTGGACCGCGTGGTCCAGCTTGGCGCGGGAGGTGCCGGTTCCGCCGTCGCCTACGCACTGCTTACCGCCGGCGTGCAGGCGCTGGACCTGGTGGACGTGGACCCCGACCGCTGCGCGGCACGCGCCGCAGAGCTGGCCGGCTTGTTCGCGGGCAGCACCGTCACAGCGCGTACGACGGCGGAGCTGCCGCAGCTGATGCCGCTGGCCGACGGTCTGGTGCACTGTACGCCCGTAGGAATGGCCGCCCACCCGGGCATCCCCCTGGACCTGGACCTGCTGGAAACGCGGCACTGGGTGGCGGACATCGTCTACCGCCCGATCGATACCGAACTGGTCTGCGGCGCCCGCGCCATAGGCTGCGAGGTCCTGGACGGCGGCCGCATGGCAGTGGGGCAGGCCGCGGATTCCTTCCGGATTTTCACCGGGCTGGAAGCCGACGCTGAACGGATGCGCAGCCATTTCCTGGAGCTCGTGGCCAAGGAAGAGGTGGCTGCCTGATGCGCACTGGAATCGCCACGGTCTGCCTCTCCGGCACCCTGAAGGAAAAGATGCAGGGCTGCGCCATCGCCGGCTTTGACGGCATTGAAATCTTCGAACAGGACCTGGTTACGTCGCCGCTCACGCCCGAGGACGTCCGCAAGATGGCGGCCGACCTTGGCCTCACGCTGGATCTTTACCAGCCGTTCCGCGACTTCGACAGCGTCTCCGAAGACCTCCTCACTGCCAACCTCCGGCGCGCCGAAGCCAAATTCAAACTCATGGCGCGGCTGGGCATCGACACCATCCTGATCTGCTCCAACGTGGCCACCGCCAGCATCGACAGCGACGACCTCCGGGTTGAACAGCTCGGCAAACTGGCTGCACTGGCCGGGGACCACGGCGTCAAGGTTGCCTACGAAGCCTTGGCCTGGGGCAAATACGTCAGCGACTACGAGCATGCCCACAAGCTCGTGGAAGCCGTGGACCACCCCAACCTGGGCACCTGCCTGGATTCCTTCCACATCCTGTCCCGCAACTGGGACACCGCCCCCATCGAGGCCTTCAACCCGGAAAAGATCTTCTTCGTCCAGGTGGCAGACGCCCCCAAGCTCTCCATGGATGTCCTCTCCTGGAGCCGGCACTACCGGGTTTTTCCGGGCGAGGGCCAGTTCGAGCTCGCCAAGTTCATGGGCCACGTGGTCCGGGCGGGGTACAGCGGCCCGGTGTCGCTGGAGATCTTCAACGACGTCTTCCGCCAGTCGGACGTGGAGCGCACCGCCGTCGATGCCATGCGCTCGCTCATCTGGCTGGAGGAACAGAGCGCCAAGTGGCTGGACGCCAACGCCCCGGCCCTTTCCGGCGCCGGTATCACCGCTGGCGCGGTGGGCACCCCGGCCCCCAGCCGCCGTCGTTATCCCATGGAGCTGGCCACGCTCCCGCAGGTGGCCGAACCGGCTGGCTATAACTTCGCCGAAGTCAGGGCCGCGGATACCAAGGGACTGGAAACGGTCCTGGGCCAGCTGGGCTTCGAATTCAACGGCCGGCACCGCACCAAGGACGTGCA
This sequence comes from Pseudarthrobacter sp. RHLT3-21, assembly GCF_059383495.1. Taxonomy (NCBI): domain Bacteria; kingdom Bacillati; phylum Actinomycetota; class Actinomycetes; order Micrococcales; family Micrococcaceae; genus Pseudarthrobacter; species Pseudarthrobacter sp. RHLT3-21. Next base: position 120,976 of record NZ_JBWZCI010000005.1, on the reverse strand, counting down.
GCTCTGGAGCATGGGCCACGCCCGGGTGATCATCAACGAGGCTGCACCTGCAGACGGGGACGACTCAGCGGGGGATGCCTCACCGGCCATCGCCGCCCTGGGGTTCGACGTCGACTCCCCGGTGATTGCCGCCGCCCGCGCCCAGCAGCTGAAGGCCCCCGCGGTCCCGCGCAAAAGCCAGGCCAACGAGGAAGTATTCCAGGGCTTCGCCGCCCCGGACTCCACCGAGATCTTCCTGTGTCAGGGCACCTCCGACGGCACCGCGGCCTGGACCAGTGAGTTCGGGGAGGGGCTGGAAAAGCCCGCCGCCGGAGCCACCGCCGTGATCGACCACGTCAACCTGGCCCAGCCGTGGCAGCATTTCGACGAAGCCGTCCTCTTCTACACGAGCGCCCTGGCCCTGGAGCCCCAGCCGTTCGCGGAGGTGCCCAGCCCCACGGGGCTGGTCCGCTCGCAGGTGATGGCCACGGAAAACCGCGCCGTGCGGCTGGTGCTGAACCTGGCACCGCTGAATCAGCAGCGCAGGACCTACCAGGAGCACATCGCCTTCGCCGTGGATGACCTGGTGGCCACCGCCGGTGACTGCAAGGCCCGCGGCCTGGAATTCCTGCAGATCCCGGCGAACTACTACGAGGATCTGGACGCACGCTTCGGACTGGCACCGGACTTCCTGGCCACAATGCAGGACCTGAACCTGCTGTACGACCGGGACGCGGACGGCGAATTCCTCCACTTCTACACGGCCACCGTGGGCAGTGTGTTCTTCGAAATGGTGGAACGCCGCGGCGCCTACGACGGCTACGGCGCCCCCAACGCCCCCGTGCGCCACGCAGTCCAGTACGACCACCTGCAGCACCGGTAAGACAGCACTATCCGTACTACCCATCCTTAAGACCACTCAGCAGCAACAACCAGAGAAGAGGAGGCCGCAGTGGAGACACAGCAGGATCTCAGTGCAGAGATCAACGCCATGGGCGATGCCTACGCGCGGGCGCTCAAGGACGGCGCCCCGGCCGAGACCCAGCCCAGGCTGGACTATGCTCCCTACCGCAGCAGCATCCTGCGGCACCCCACCAAAAGCCTGCACCACGCGGACCCGGAAACCATTGAGCTGTACTCGCCGGCCTTTGGGCACCAGGACGTGCACGCCCTGGAATCGGACCTGACCATCCAGCACAACAGGGAACCCCAGGGCGAGCGGATCATCGTGGCCGGCAGGGTCCTGGACGGCGACGGCCGCCCCGTGGCCGGGCAGCTCGTGGAAATCTGGCAGGCCAACGCGTCCGGCCGCTACATCCACAAACGCGATCAGCACCCCGCCCCGCTGGACCCCAACTTCACCGGCGTCGGCCGCTGCATCACCGGCCCGGACGGCTCGTACCGGTTCACCACCATCAAGCCCGGCGCCTACCCGTGGAAGAACCATGTCAACGCCTGGCGCCCGGCCCACATCCACTTCTCCATGTTCGGCACGGAGTTCACCCAGCGGATCGTCACGCAGATGTACTTCCCCGGCGACCAGTTGTTCCCGCTGGACCCCATCTACCAGTCCATCGTGGACCAGGACGCCCGCGACCGCCTCGTGGCCACCTACAACCATGACCTGACCCAGCCTGAGTGGGCCCTGGGCTACAACTGGGACATCGTCCTGACCGGCTCCAAGCGGACCTGGACCGAAAATGAGGCGCTCGGCGCAGCAGGAGACGAGGAATAACGTGAGCACAACCACCAAGCTTGTTCCCACCCCCGGCCAGACCGTCGGCCCGTTCTACGGTTACGCCCTGCCGTTCGAGAAGGACAACGAACTCCTTGCGCCTGGCTCGCCCGGCTCCCTCCGCCTCCAGGGCACCGTTTATGACGGCGCCGGGGAAACCATCCCGGACGCCATCCTCGAGATCTGGCAGCCCGACGCCGACGGTGAGATCGTGCAGCAGACCGGCTCCCTGGTCCGCGACGGCTACACCTTCACCGGCTGGGGCCGCGCTTCCGTGGGCCACTCCGGCGTGTATACGTTCACCACCGTGAACCCGGGCCCCACCGAGTCCGGTGCCGCGCCCTTCATCTCCGTGGCCGTGTTTGCCCGCGGCCTGATGAACCGGCTTTTCACCCGCGTGTACCTCCCGGAAAACGAGGAAGCCCTCGCCAAGGACCCGCTGCTCAGCTCACTGGACCCGGAACGCCGCAAGACCCTCATTGGCCGCCGCGATCCCGACGGCGGACTCACGTGGGACATCCGCCTGCAGGGCGAGGGCGAAACAGTCTTCCTGGACTTCCAGTGACTGACGCCGCCCTGGGCCGCTTCGGAAGCGCGGCCGACGGCGACGTCGGCCTGCTCAGTCCCGTCTCGGCGTCGCCCCTGGTGACGGCGCTGACCGGTGACCGCGCCGTACTGGCGGCGATTCTCGCCGTCGAGTCCGGCTGGGCCGCCGTGCTGGAGAAGGCGGGCCTGGCGCCTGCCGGTTCCGCCGCCGTCGTGGTTTCCGCCGCGGAGGCGGGCCGCTACGACGCGGCAGACATCGCGCTCCGGGCCCAGGGCGGCGGCAACCCCGTCATCCCGCTGTTGGGAGACCTGCGGAAGCACGTCACGGCGCTGGACGGCGCCCGCATCGGCGCAGTTAAGGCGGTTCACACCTCGCTGACCAGCCAGGACGTGCTGGACACGGCCCTGATGCTGCTCGCGCGCAACACCGTTGAGGCGGTGCTGGCGGATCTGAAATGCACGACGGCGGCGCTCGCTTCCTTGGCGGAACAGCATGCGGACACGCTGGGCGTGGGCAGGAGCCTGACCCAGCACTCCCTTCCCTTTACCTTTGGGCTGCGGGCGGCGCAGTGGTTCCACGGGCTGGCGGCCGCAGGCCGGCAACTGGGCAACGTACAGTTCCCGGTGCAGTTCGGCGGGGCGGCCGGAACACTCGCTGCCGGAACCGTGCTCACTTCCGGCTCGGCCGCCAGCCCCTTTGACCTGGCCGACTCGCTGGCCGCGCAGCTGGGGCTCGCGCCGGCACCGGCACCATGGCACACGAACCGGCTGGCCGTCACGTCCCTCGGACAGGCCTTGGCCTCGGCGCTGGACGCCGCGGGCAAGATCGCCACGGACGCCCTGTTCCTGAGCCGGCCCGAGGTGGCCGAACTCGCCGAACCGCGCGCCGCCGGCCGCGGGGTCTCCTCTGCCATGCCGCAGAAGCAGAACCCCGTGTTGTCGGTCCTCATCCGCAGCGCCGCGCTCCAGGCGCCGCAGCTGGTGGCCCAGCTGCACCTGGCCGCTGCCAACTTCAACGACGAACGCCCCGACGCCGCCTGGCACACGGAATGGCCGGCCCTGCGCCAGCTCCTCCGCCTGGCACTCGGCGCGGCCGGACACCTCAGGGAGCTCGCCGAAGGCCTGCAGGTTTTCCCCGACGCCATGCGCCGCAACCTGGAACTTGCCGGGCCGCTGCTCCTGGCCGAAGGCGTGGGCGCCGCCGTCGCCCCGCTGCTGGCCGAACAGGATGGCCGCAGCGGCAAGGAGCAGCTGCAGCTCGTGGTGGATCGGACGCTCCGGGCGCCCGCGGTCGAACAGGCGGACACCTACCGGCGGCTGCTCCGCGAAGCCGTCCCGGCGGAGACGCTTTCCGATGGGCAGCTGGCGGAACTCCTTGAACCGGCCAGCTACCTGGGCCAGGCAGCCGAAATCTCGCGCCGCATCCTGGCCGCCTACCCCGACTTTTCCCGCTTCAGCCAGTTACCTGCCAACCCCGGGTCATCAGCAGACCCCGACCAGAACGGAGCCAACCGTGGCTAAACCGACCCTGAAGGCAGTTCTGCTTTCGCCCGAACGGGCCCTTGGCGAACGTCCGCTGCTGGTGCTTGGACCCTCCCTGGGCACTTCCTCCGTCCTGTGGTCCGACGCGGCCACCCTGCTCAGCAACGACTACGACGTTGTGGCCTGGGACCTGCCCGGCCACGGCGTCTCGCCCGCCGCCACGGAGACGTTCGACGTCGCCGGGCTGGCGGATTCAGTGGTGGACCTGGTGGACTCGATCGCCCCGGGCGAAGCCTTCCACTATGCCGGGGTTTCGCTCGGCGGTGCCACCGGCCTGCAGCTGGGCATCAAGCACGGCGAACGCCTCAAGAGCCTCTCCGTCCAGTGCACCGGCGCCAAGATCGGCACCCCCGAAGCCTGGCTGGAACGTGCTGAAACCGTACGCAGCCAGGGCACTCCCGTATTGATCCAGGGCTCCGCGCAGCGCTGGTTCGCGCCGGGCTTTATGGACCGTGAACCCAAGCGGAGCAGCCGGCTCCTGCACGCCCTTCGCGACACCGACCGCTTCAGCTACGCCTTCTGCTGCGAAGCGCTGGCAGGCTTTGACGTCCGGGACGAACTCGGCAGCATCACCGTCCCCACGCAGGCAGTGGCGGGTGCGGCGGACACTGTTGCGCCGCCGTCGATGGCTCAGGAAACCGTTGACGGAATTACCGCCGGTGGCGGCACGGCAAATGCTGTGACGCTGGAGGGAGTGGCGCACCTGGCCCCTGCCGAGGCGCCCGCGCACGTTGCCGAACTGCTGCGGACCCTCATCACCTGGAGCGAATCCCGGGGGGCAGCCCAATGAGCGGCGCAGACCTTCCCAACGCAGAACGCAACGGCGTCGTCCAGCCGGACGCCACCAGCCAGCAGATTTACGACGGCGGCATGGTGGTCCGCCGCGAGGTGCTGGGCGCCGCGCACGTGGACCGGGCCAACGCCAACAAGGACGAGTTCACCGACGATTTCCAGGACATGATCACGCGGATCGCGTGGGGTGGCATTTGGACCCGCCCGGGCCTCACCCGGCAGATGCGCTCCGCCGTGACAATCACCGCCATGGTGGCGCACGGGCACTGGGAAGAGTTGGCCATGCACATCCGCGCGGCCATCTCCAACGGCCTGAGCAGGGACGACATCAAGGAAATCCTGCTGCAGACCGCCATCTACTGCGGAGTTCCCTCCGCCAACACAGCCTTCAAGACCGCCCAGCAGGTCTTCCGCGACATGGACGCCGCAGACATGGACGCCCCCACCCCGGACGACGCCGCCACCCCACCCAACTAGCACCCCACCCCACCCAACTAGGTAGCGCTAACTGTCGTTATGAGCCCTCAGAACGACACTTACTGCTACCTAGTTGGGCCGCCTACCCGCTGCCGTACGCACGCAGCTTTAGTCAGACAGAATTTGAGGAAAAGTTATGAACCAGGCCTTTGTGTACGACGCCGTTCGCACGCCGTTCGGCAAGTTCGGCTCCGGCCTTGCCGCCGTCCGTCCGGATGACCTGGCCGCGCACGTGATCAAGGAATCCGTGAAGCGTGCGCCCGGCCTGGACCCCGAGCGGATTGATGAGGTGGTGTTCGGCAACGCCAACGGCGCCGGCGAGGAGAACCGCAACATCGCCCGGATGGGCACGCTGCTGGCCGGCCTGCCGGTCTCGATTCCCGGCACCAGCGTGAACCGGCTCTGCGGGTCGTCGCTGGACGCGGCGATCATCGCCTCGCGCCAGATCAACGCCGGCGACGCCGAGCTGATGCTCGTTGGCGGCGCCGAGTCGATGTCCCGGGCCCCCTGGGTCCTGCCCAAGACGGAGAAGCCCTACCCGGCCGGGGACATGACCCTGGCGTCCACCACGCTGGGCTGGCGACTGGTGAACAAGGCGATGCCGAAGGAGTGGACCATCTCCCTGGGCGAGGCAACCGAGCGGCTGCGCGAGAAGTACGGCGTGACCCGCGAGCAGCAGGACGAGTTCGCCGCGAACTCGCACAACCTCTCCGCCGCCGCCTGGGACGAGGGCTTCTACGACAACCTCGTGGCCCCGGTTCCCGGCACCGACCTGGTCCGCGATGAAGGGATCCGCGCTGGCTCCTCGGCCCAGAAACTCGCCGGGCTGAAGACCGTTTTCCGAACCGAGAACGGCACCGTCACGGCCGGGAACGCGTCCCCGCTGTCCGACGGCGCCTCCGCGGCCTGGATCGGATCCGAAGCCGCCGCCGGGCTGCTCGGGCTCGAACCGCTGGCCCGCATCGCCGGCCGCGGCGCACACGCCAACGACCCCCAGTACTTCGGCTACGCCCCGGTGGAGGCCGCGAACAAGGCCCTCGCGAAGGCGGGCATCAGCTGGGACCAGGTGGGCGCCGTCGAACTTAACGAAGCGTTCGCCGCGCAGTCCCTGGCCTGCATCAACGCCTGGGGTATCGACCCCACCATCGTGAACCGGCACGGCGGCGCGCTCGCCATGGGCCACCCCCTGGGCGCGTCCGGTACGCGGATCCTGGGCACGCTTGCCCGGAGCCTGCAGGCCTCCGGTGAGCGCTGGGGCGTGGCCGCGATCTGCATCGGCGTGGGCCAGGGCCTCGCCGTTGTCCTCGAAAACGTTACGGCTGGTACCGGTACCAGCACAGGAAAGGCCTAGGACGTGCTGACATTTGTTGACTCCGTAAACGAGGCCGTTTCCGGCATCAAGGACGGCTCCACCGTGATGATCGGCGGCTTCGGCAACGCCGGCCAGCCGTTCGAACTGATCGACGCGCTGATGGACTGCGGCGCCAAGGACCTGACCGTGGTGAACAACAACGCCGGCCAGGGCGACCAGGGCCTGGCGCTGCTCATCAAGGAAGGCCGGGTGAGGAAGATGATCTGCTCCTTCCCACGGCAGTCCGATTCGTGGCACTTCGACGCCAAGTTCCACGCCGGCGAGATCGAGCTGGAGCTGGTGCCGCAGGGCAACCTGGCCGAGCGGATCCGCGCCGCCGGTGCCGGCATCGGCGGGTTCTTCACACCCACCGGCTACGGCACCATGCTGGCCGAGGGCAAGGAAACCCGCATCATCGACGGCCGCGGCCAGGTGTTCGAGACCCCCATCCACGCCGACGTCGCCCTGATCAAGGCCCTGAAGGCCGACGGCGTGGGGAACCTTGTGTACCGCAAGACCGCGCGGAACTTCGGCCCCATCATGGCCGCCGCCGCGAAGCACACGGTGGTCCAGGTGTCCGAGATTGTCCCCACCGGCGGGCTCGACCCCGAAAACGTCGTGACCCCCGGAATCTACGTCAACAGCATCGTGAAGGTGGCCTGAAAATGAGCATCGCAACCAGCATTCAGACGTCCGACATGCCCTTGGGCCGCGATCAGCTCGCCGAACTCGTGGCCCGCGACATCGCGCCGGGCTCGTTTGTGAACCTTGGCATCGGCCAGCCCACGCTGGTCTCCAACTACCTCAGGCCGGAGCAGAACATCACGCTCCACACGGAGAACGGCATGCTGGGCATGGGTCCCGCGGCCGAGGGCGACGACATCGACGGCGACCTCATCAACGCCGGCAAGATCCCGGTCACGGAGCTGCCCGGGGCGTCCTACTTCCACCACGCGGATTCGTTCGCGATCATGCGCGGCGGCCACCTGGACATCTGCGTGCTCGGCGCGTTCCAGGTCTCGGCCACGGGCGACCTCGCCAACTGGCACACCGGCGCCCCTGACGCCATCCCGGCCGTGGGAGGCGCGATGGACCTCGCCACCGGCGCCAAGGACGTGTTTGTGATGATGACGCTCCTGACCCGCGAAGGCGCGTCGAAGATCGTGGAAGCGTGCACGTACCCGCTCACCGGCGTGGGCTGCGTGACCCGCGTGTACACGGACAAGGCCGTCTTCCTCACCGGGCCCGACGGCGTCCAGGTCCGTGAGACGTTCGGATGCACCCTGGAGGAGCTCCAGGAACTGGTGCCTGTCCCGCTCAAGTCCGCCGCCGTCGTCGCGCTCTAACCCCACCCAGCGCGAACGGGCAGGTAATCCCCTCAAACCCAAGCTTTGAGGGGATTACCTGCCCGTTCGCGCCGAATAGGATTGGTAACCATGACCAACGCACCCGGAGACTCAGGGGCCGCCCCGCAGGCGAGTGACCAGTACGTGCAGTCGCTGGCGCGCGGGCTGGCCGTGATCCGCGCCTTTGATACCGACCACCCGGTCATGACCCTGACCGAGGTGGCGGCCCGGACGGACCTGACCCGAGCCACGGCCCGGCGCTTCCTGCACACCCTCGTTGAGCTGGACTACGTCCGCACCGACGGTAAAACGTTTGCGCTCACGGCCAAGGTCCTGCAGCTCGGCTACGCCTACCTCAGCGGGCTGTCCCTGCCGCAGCTGGCCCAGCCGCACTTGGAGGAACTGTCCCTCAAACTGGGCGAGTCCACGTCGGCGGCGGTGCTGGACGGCACTGACATCGCCTACATCGCCCGGGTGACCACGCGCCGCATCATGAACGTGGGCATCACCGTGGGCACCCGTTTCCCGGCCTACGCCACGTCCATGGGCAGGGTGCTGCTCGCGGCCCTGCCGCCCGCCGGACTCAAGGACTACGTGGCAGCGGCGGACATCAAACCCTTGACGCCGCGCGCGCTGGGCACTGTCCCCGAGCTTCTGTTGGTCCTGGAAACCGTCCGCGCCCAGGGCTGGTGCCTGCTGGACCAGGAGCTTGAGCTCGGGCTGATGTCCGTTGCGGCCCCTGTGTACGACGGGCCAACCAAGGTGGTGGCCGCCGTGAACGTGTCCCTCCAGGCCCAGTCGGTAGCGGCCCGGCCGGACCCGGAAGCGTACCTGGCCGCCGTGGCCCGCGAAATCGTGGCGACCGCGAAGCTCATCTCGGCGGACCTGACCGCACGGCGCTGAACGGGCGGGGCTGACCGCGCGGACCTGACCGCGGCAGTGAGGCCGCGAACAGGCAGTAAATGCGCCCAAAACGCGAATCTGAGGGAATTAGCTGCCAGTTCGCGAAAGGCGCCATAGACTCGAGCCAACTACGTCCGTAAGGGAGTTGGCGGTTTGAAACTGGGCATACCGCGGGAACGTCATGAGGGTGAGCAGCGTGTGGCCGCCACGCCGGAAACGGTCGAGCAGCTGGCGGGGCTGGGCCTGGACGTCCTGATCGAGGCAGGAGCAGGGGCCGCCGCCGGCCATTCAGACCACGATTACGCCGCCGCCGGCGCCCGGATCGTCCAGGACCTGGATCCCGGCGACCTGAACGTCCTGGTCCACGTCCGCCCGCTGGAACCCCCGACGGCGGCAGCCCTGAAAAGGGGCGCCGTCACCGTAGGGCTTGCCTCGCCGTCGTCCGAACTCGCCACCGTGCAGGCGCTCGTGGAGGCCGGCGTCACCGCGTTCGCCCTGGAACTGGTGCCCCGCATCTCCAGGGCCCAGTCCATGGATGCGCTCAGCTCCCAGGCCCTGGTGGCCGGCTACCGCTGCGTGCTGGAAGCCGCCATCCGGCTGCCGCGCTTCTTCCCGCTGTACATGACCGCCGCCGGTACCGTCCCGCCTGCCCGGGTTCTGGTGCTCGGCGCCGGGGTTGCCGGGCTGCAGGCCATCGGCACCGCGAAACGGCTTGGCGCCCGGGTCTCCGCCAACGACATCCGGCCGGCCTCGGCTGACGAGGTCGCGTCGATGGGCGGCACGTTCATCAAACTGGATCTGGAAACGGCGGAGGCCTCCGGTGGCTACGCCCGCGAACTCAGCGCCGACCGCGGCGCCCTCCAGCGTGAACTCCTCGCCCCGCATGTCGCCGCGGCGGATGTCCTGATTACGACGGCGGCCGTCCCCGGCAGGCGCGCACCGCTCCTCGTCAGCCGCCAAATGGTGCAGGGCATGCGCCCCGGTTCCGTCGTCGTCGACCTCGCCGCTGAGTCCGGCGGCAACGTGGAGGGTGCCGTTCCCGGCGAGGACATCCTGGTGCCCACCGCTGACGGTCAGGGCCACGTCACCCTGGTGGGGCTGAAGGACGCGCCGTCCGCAATGGCGCAGGACGCGTCCCGGCTGTATGCCAAGAACGTGGCCAACCTGCTCGCCCTGATGGTCCGGGAAGGTACCGTTGCCCCCGATTTCGACGACGAGGTGATCGCGGGTGCGTGCCTCACGCACGACGGCGCCGTGCGGCACCTGCCCACGGCCGAAGCTTTGGCGGCACTTGTGCCCGCCCTGCCCGACCATGCGCCCCAGGTCCAGAACGACCGGGTCCAGAACAATCGGGTCCAGAACGAGGGGGGAATCTGATGGACGGCATGAGCCTGCTGACAGTCACCGTGCTGGCGGTGTTTGTGGGATTCGAGGTGGTTTCCAAGGTCTCCAGCACCCTGCACACCCCGCTGATGTCCGGCGCCAACGCCATCCACGGCATCATCCTGGTGGGCGCCATCATCGTGGCCGGCCAGGCCGCGGACCCGTGGATCCTGGCCGTGGCGCTGCTTGCCGTGGTGCTGGCCACCGCCAACCTGGTGGGCGGCTTTGTGGTGACGGACCGGATGCTGCACATGTTCCGTGCCCGCAAGGACGTCGCCCGCCAGGGAGCCCCGGTCAAGGAAGCCACCGGCAAGGAGGAAGCAAAGTGACCCTCCTCGATCCGGTCTGGACCTCGCTCCTTTACCTCGCCGCGGCGGTGTTCTTTATTCTGGCGCTCCGCGGCCTCAGCTCGCCCCGGACTGCCCGGCGCGGCAACCTGATCGGCGCTTTCGGTGCGCTGCTCGCCGTCGTCACGGTCTTCCTTTCCGCGCGGCTGGACAACATCCCCTGGATCCTCGGTGCCATCGCGCTGGGGTCAGCGGTGGCCGCACCGGTGGCCCGGCGCGTGCAGATGACCCAGATGCCCCAGCTGGTGGCGCTGTTCAACGGGGTGGGCGGCGGCGCCGCAGCCCTGGTGGCGCTGCTGGAACTCAGCCATACCGCCGACCCCTGGGTCCGGCTGGCCATCGTGTTCACCCTCCTGGTGGGGGCCGTGTCCTTCGCCGGCTCCGGGATCACCTTCGCCAAACTCCAGGAGCTTATGACCACCCGGCCGGTGGTGTTCCCGGGCCTCCCCGTGGTGATGGCCGCGGTGCTGCTCGCAGCGGTGGGAACGGCCGTCGCCGTCGTCCTGACCGGTTCCCTGGCGCTCGCTGTGTTGCTGATGGTGCTGGGCCTGGCCGCGGGCGCGCTGCTGGTGCTGCCGGTGGGCGGCGCGGACGTGCCAATCGTCATCTCGCTCCTGAACGCGTTCACCGGCCTGGCCGTTGCGGCGTCCGGTGTGGTTCTGGGCAACGTGCTGCTGGTGGTGGCCGGCACGCTGGTGGGCGCCTCCGGTACCATCCTCACCAGGGCCATGGCCGCCGCGATGGGCCGCAGCGTGGCCGGCATCCTGTTCGGCGCCTTCAAGGGAGGTTCGACGGCGGGATCCACCGCCGTGAGCGAACGTCCCGTCAGGTCCTCCAGCCCGGAGGACGTCGCCGTGCTCCTGGGCTATGCGCAGCGGGTGATCATTGTCCCCGGCTACGGCCTGGCGGTGGCGCAGGGCCAGCACACAGCGGCCGAGCTGGCTCTGGCCCTCGAAGCCAGAGGCATCGAGGTGGACTTCGCTATCCATCCCGTGGCCGGCCGCATGCCCGGGCACATGAACGTGCTACTGGCCGAGGCGAACGTGCCGTACGAATCGCTCAAGGAGATGGGCGAGATCAACTCCGAGTTCCGGATGGCCGACGTCGCTTTGGTGGTGGGAGCCAACGACGTGGTGAACCCCGCCGCGAAGACGTCCTCCGGTTCGCCGATCTACGGCATGCCCATCCTGGAAGTGGCCGACGCCCGGCAGGTGATCTTCCTGAAACGCTCCATGCGGCCAGGATTCGCGGGAATTGAGAACGAGCTTCTGTACGAGCCGCAGACCTCGCTGCTCTTCGGCGATGCCAAGGATTCCCTGGCCAAGGTGTTGGGCGCCGTGAAGGCCCTGTAGCCAAGTACGCTTTCCACAACAGGCACATTTCCCGTCACCCGAAGGACGCCATGACAGCCAACAGCTCCACTTCCCTCAAGCGCCCGGCCATCATCATCAATCCTGCCAAGCCGGTGGACATCGACTTACGTGCCCTGGCGGCCAAGCACTGCTCGGAGAACGGGTGGGGCGAACCCATCTGGCTGGAGACAACCAAGGAGGATCCCGGCGTCGGCCAGGCGATGGAGGCACTCAAGCAAGGGGCCGACGTCGTTATTGCTGCCGGCGGCGACGGTACCGTGCGGTGTGTGGCCGAGGTCCTTTCCGGCGGCGATGTGCCCATGGGGGTGCTTCCGTTCGGCACGGGAAACCTCCTGGCCCGGAACCTGGGCATGGACGTCACGGACTTTGACGGCGCCATGGCCGGGGCACTGGCGGGCACCGAGCGGAAGATCGACGTGGTCCGGGCCGCCCGCAATGATCCGGACAAGGAGCAGGTCTTCCTGGTCATGGCTGGCGTGGGCTACGACGCCACCATCATGGCCGACACCAATGAGGACCTCAAGGACAAGGTGGGCTGGCTGGCCTACGTGGACGCCGGCATCCGGAACCTGCCCGGCAAGCCGGTGAAGGCAACCATCGTCCTCGACGGCAAAACTGTAGTTCACCGCGGGGTCCGCAGCGTGATGGTGGGTAACTGCGGCAAGGTCCAGGGCGGACTGGAGATCTTCCCCGAGGCCAAGATGGATGACGGACTGCTGGACGTCGCGGTGCTGGCTCCGAGGGGGAAACTCGGGTGGTTCTCCGTGATCGCCGGCATGATCGGCAAGGGCCGCGGCAAGAACACGTCCGTGGAGTACTACCAGGGCAAATCCGTGGAGATCACGCTCGAACACAACGACGATTACCAGCTCGACGGCGACCACGAAGGCGACGGCAAGCACGTCCTGATGACCATTGAGCCCGGCGCGTTGACCATCCGGATGTAGCCCAACTAGGTAGCGCTATCTGTCGTTTTGAGGCCCTATAACGACAGATAGCGCTACCTACATTGGCTGGGACCTACATGCGGGGAGCGGGCGCCTGCCGGTGGGCCAGGATTTCGGCGAGCTCGGCGAGCCGGTGTGCACGGGCTGACTCGGCGGGTGTGAACGGTTCGCCGGGTCGGGCGAAGATGATGGGTCCGTGCCAGGCGGTGGGGATCTTCAGGCGGGTGCCGGCGTCGTCCGTTTCCAGGGCGGCCTCTGCGGGGGTGAGGATGCGGGCGCGGAGCAGCTCGGCGACTGCCAGCGGAAGTTCGTCCGGGGCATCGGCGATCCTGGCCGCCAGGCTCAGCGCTTTCGTCTGGCCGTCCGCCATGGCCAGGGCAGTGGTGGGCCAGACCCGCGAACCCGAGCCGCCGCCGTCCTGCAGTGCCTCCAGCAGGTGCCGTTCGCTGAGGTTCCCGGGCGCCGAGAGCACAAACTCGTCCAGCACGCCGCCGGCAACGGGGTGCACGTGGATGCTGAGGATGTTGGTGTCCAGGCGGGCCAGCGCCCGGGTGATCTTCTGCAACGACCCCGGGTGGTCCTGGAGCACCGTGCGCGCCCGCCACAACGCCGGTGCGCTGCCCAGCTTCCTGTGGTGCCGGAGCGCCGGCGCGTGCAGCCAGCCGCGGAGCATCCGGGCGGCGGAGGGCTCCGCCACCCAAATCACCAGCACGGTGGCCGTGAGCGTGAGGACCAGCACCTTGGCAAGATACGGCAGGTGAGTTTCCACCACGAGGGCATGGACCAGCAGTTCGATCGGGAGCATGACTGCCACGTTGGCCACGGTCAGGCGGGTCTTGGTGGGTTCCGGCATCAGGCCGCAGACTTCACAGCTCAAATCAGCCGCGGCAGGGTTCCTTGCAGTGGGCTTCATGCCTCAAGGATCACAGGGTGGTGTTTCGGCGGCGTTGCCCTGCCGTTCCGATTGTGGGAACAGGCTGCGGCGTAGGATCGATGTGGACGTCAGCGCGGCCGCCCGTCAGAGATGTACCGGTTGTACTGCAGGAAGGCGCCATCAGCACGTGAAGATCCTCGCTGAGATGTTCAGCACCGCTCCGGCAAACAAGGACCACCAGCCGGCGCTCCGGTGCGCCGTGGGCGTGTTTGTTCCGCTCCTGACCCTGGTGCTGCTGGGCCGGCTGGACTTGGCGATCTTCGCCTCTTTCGGCGCCTTCACCGGGATCTACGGCCGCGGCGAGCCCCATGGATCCCGCTTCTTCCTTCAGCTCCGCGCCGGCCTGCTGATGCTGCTTGTCATCTTGCTGGCAGTTCTCGCGGCCCGCGCCGGCGCGGCCTGGGGACTGGACGGGGCCGGAGCCACCTGGCTCCTGGTCCTGGCCACCACGTTGGTGGCGGGCGGCTGTTCGGTGGCCATCTCCTGGCTTCGGCTGCGGCCCGCCGGGTCCCTGTTTCATATCTTCGCCTTCGCAGCCATTGCCTCGATCCCCAACCAGCCGCCGCTCCTGGAAGGCATGCTGGTGTCCGTCCTCACCACCGCCTTCTGCCTGCTGATCGGCTTCTCTGCACGGGTGCTGCCCAGCCACCGCACACCCTGGGTCCGGCCGCGCCCGCTCCGCCGCACTCCGGACGAGCGGCGGGCGGCCTGGCTGGAGGGCCTGGGCTATTTTGTGGCAGCCGGGCTGGCCGGTTCGCTGGCGACCCTGGTGGGGCAACGCTTGGGCTTTGGCCACAACTACTGGGCCATGGTGGCAGCGGTGGTGCCGCTGGTGGGGCACACCACTGTGCACCGCGTCCGCCGCGGCGTGCAGAGGATCATCGGCACCGTGCTGGGGCTCGCCGTGCTGGCCGTCATCCTGCTGCTGGGCCTGGCACCGTGGCAGACGGTGCTGGTCATCGCGCTGTGCCAGTTCGGCGCGGAGTTGTTCATCGCCCGCCAGTACGTGCTGGCGCAGCTCTTCGTCACGCCGCTGGCCTTGATCTCCACGCTGCTCGTGGTGCCGGCGTCGCCCACCATTCTGCTCCGGGACCGGATCGTCGAGACGGTGATTGGTGCCGCCGTCGGCATTGCCGTGGTGCTGGCACCTGCCCTCTGGCGGCGCGTGCGCAGAGGGTGATCTGGGGGCCACCTATCATCACCATTGAATGGAAGCGGCGGATATGGCAAATTCAGTCTCCGGGGATTCACCGCGGCGGCCGCCGTGCGTGCCGTGCTCAGCGAAACGGGCCATCAGGGGTTCGCGCAATTGGCGGGCGTGGTGGATCCGGACACGAGGGGCATCGCAGTCCCCGTGCTGGATGGCAGGCAGCACGCAGTGGCCGCACCCGGCGTCGTGGTTCCGCTGCGGGAGGTGGGTCTGCAGTCGCTGGTGCCCGCTCTGCAGACCGCGGCGCGGGGTATCGCGCGCAGGCTCGGAGGCCAGGGAGTCTAATTTGTGCTTCCGTTGAATGGAATTGGTCTAACGCAGGTCACGTTGCCTGCCGCACGCTGTTAGCAAGAACCAATCACCGCCCGGCCACCAACGAGGGCCCCGCAACGAAGCGAGAATAGTCATGGCAGCACGCAAGATCATCACCACCCAGGTGGCCATCATGGGCGCCGGACCCGCCGGCCTTATGCTTTCCCACCTGTTGGCCAAGGCTGGCATCGACACCACCGTGATTGAGGTCCGCAGCCACAAGGACATCTCCGAAACGGTCCGGGCGGGAATTCTGGAGCACGGCACCGTCAACCTGCTCGTGGACAGCGGGGTCTCGGACCGGGTGCTGCGCGACGGCGACCGGCATGACGGCATCGAGCTGCGGTTCAACGGCGAAAGCCACCGCATCGACTTCAAAGACCTCGTGGGGGAGTCAGTCTGGCTCTACCCGCAGACTGACGTCTTCCTGGACCTCGCCGCCCGGCGGAAGGCCGACGGCGGCGACGTCCGCTACAGCGTCACTGACACCACCGTCCATGACCTCGAGGGCAAGCCGAAGGTCTGGTTCACCGACGCCGAGGGGGTGGAGTATGAGATCCAGGCAGAGTTTCTGGTGGGCGCGGACGGTTCACGCAGCCATTGCCGAGTCCAGATCCCGGAAGCCGGCCGCAAGCGGTACTTCCACGAATACCCGTTCGCCTGGTTCGGCATCTTGGCCGAAGCCCCGCGCAGTTCCGATGAGCTGATCTACGCCAACTCGGACAACGGGTTCGCCCTGATCAGCCAGAGGACTGAAACCGTCCAGCGGATGTACTTCCAGTGTGATCCCAAGGAAAACGTGGCTGACTGGGATGATGACCGGATCTGGGCGGAATTCCGCAGCCGGGTCAACGGCAACGGCTTCGAGCTCAAGGAGGGGCCGGTCATCGACAAGATGGTCCTGCCATTCCGAAGCTTCGTGCACACCCCCATGCGCCACGGAAACCTGTTCCTGGCCGGCGACGCGGCCCACACGGTTCCGCCCACCGGCGCCAAGGGCCTCAACCTGGCCATCCACGACGTTAAGGTGCTCTTCGAAGGGTTGGATTCGTTCTACGCCAGCGGCTCCACTGTCCTGCTCGATTCCTACAGCGACCTTGCACTGGAGCGGGTCTGGAAGGCGCAGCAGTTCTCCTACTGGATGACCACTATGCTGCATACCTCCGCCGAGGCGGACGCATTCTCCCGCGCCCGCCAGCTCGGCGAGCTTAACTCGGTTGTCTCGTCGAAACACGGAATGGCTTACCTGGCCGAGGCGTACACCGGCTGGCCCGGGGTACGCTGAGCCGCTGGACGCTCAGCCGCCGGACAGGACGTCTAGGAGCCCAGGCGGCCGCCGGACTCCTCGAGGTAGCAGGAGCCGCACAGGGATTCGTACCAGACGTCCTGGCCGTCGATGGCGACCTGGTCGCCGTCGAACACCACCTCGTTGCCAACGCGCCGGGTGTTGAAGATGGCCTTGCGCCCGCACCGGCAAATGGTCTTGAGCTCTTCCAGCGTGTGGGCGACCTCCATGAGCCGGCGTGATCCCGGGAAGGCGTGGGTCAGGAAGTCCGTCCTGATGCCATAAGCAAGTACCGGGACGTTGTCCAGGACGGCGATGCGGAACAGGTCATCCACCTGGTCCGGGGTCAGAAACTGTGCCTCGTCCACTAGAAAACAGGCCACCGGCTTCTGGTCCACGTGCTCCAGCAGGGCGTCCGGGTCATCGCCGGCCGCATGGGCGGCGAACAGCTCGCGCACCGGGGTGGTGGCGGAGAGAAGAAAGTCCACGGACCGTGTCATGCCCAGCCGGGAAACAATGTCGGTATCGCCTTTGGTGTCCACACCGGGCTTGGCGAGGAGGACGCGCTGGCCCCGCTCCTCGTAATTGAAGGCGGCCTGCAGGAGTCCGGTGGACTTTCCGGAGTTCATGGCGCCGTAGCGGAAGTAGAGCTTGGCCAAGAGGGTCCTTTCAATGGGTCCGGCTATCGATCCTATGCCGTACGCCCCAGGGACCCATGGCAAACGGCCGGCGTTCCCGCCCCGACAGCGCCCCGCCGGCCGATGTCAGCCCGGTACTGCGTCAGTCCCGCCTCAGTCCTGGATGAGGGTTTCGGTCAGGTGATGAGTGGGAATCCGGTCCCGCTCATACGTGATTTCGGTGTAGCCGTGGGGCTCGGGTTTGCCGGCCGGGCTGAGGTTCACAAAGACGATCTCTTCGATGGTGAGGATGCTTTGGCGGGTGATCATGTTGCGGACTTCGGCGCGCATGGTCAGTGACGTCCGGCCGAAGCGCGTTGCCGTCAGGCCCATTTCCACCAGGTCTCCCTGCACTGCGGAGCTCACGAAGTTGATCTCCGAGATGTACTTCGTGACCGCTCGGCCGTTGCCAAGCTGGAGGATGGCGTAGATCGCGGCTTCCTCATCGATCCATTTCAGCAGGCTTCCGCCGAAGAGGGTCCCGTTGGCATTCAGGTCCTCCGGCCGGATCCATTTGCGGGTGCGGAAAGTGATGTCAGTGGATTCCATATGGCGAGGTTAGCGTGCCGCGGCGCACGTTACGTCGTAGTTGTTGTTGTGTAACGGACCGCCGCCCGGATTTGGTTCAGGTCATCGCAGTGTGGGCGGCGCTGTGCGAGTCAATCGACTTGGCGTAGCAGTACGAATGCTCCACGCCCACGTAAGCGCCAAAGTTGGGGACGGATTCAAAACCGGAGTTCTCGTAGAAGTTCCGGCCGTCCGGCTGCGCCGAGCCTGCTTCGGCCGTGATACGCGTGATTCCCTGCTTGTGCGCCTCGGCTTCGAGGGCGGCCAGGATGGAGCTGGCCACGCCCGATCCCCGCGTATACGGGAGCACGTAAAGCCGCTTGATTTCGGCCGTGGCGCTGTCCAGGAGCCTGAGTCCGCCGCAGCCCACGGGCTGTCCCGAGCCTTTGTCGTACGCCACCAGGAACACGGCACAGTCAGCGCCCGACGGCGGGGTCCCCGGTTCGTGGTCAGGGGTACCGAAGCGGGCGTCCAGTTCCGCCTGCTGGGCCCTGCGCAGATCGGCGCCCACGGGGTTGGACCACGTGACGGACCTGATGTTGAGCCGCGGATTGGTCTGCATGACTGCCTCGTTTCGCCGAAGGGTGATGCAGATTAAGCCTACGGGCGTGCGGTTAACGCCGTGTTACCGGTGCGTAAGGGAACGAAGAACTTGCCTACTACCCCGGGGCGCCGGTGGGGTCCTCGGCGGTCGGATCTGCAAGAGCGAGGCCGCCCACCGGGCTCCCGTCCCAGTGGATCAACTTCCAGCCGGCGCCGGGGTCCCCTTCGAGGGCCACGATGCCGGTGTTGGACAGGACGTGGCGGGCCGCGAACTCATGGTCGGCGCCGGCGGCGCGGAGCCCTGTCCAGGTGCGGATGGCGGCGCCGTGGCTCACCACGGCCGCGACGGCGGAGTCCCCGTTGCTGGCCGCGTGCTCGGCAATCCGGCTGATGGCGGCGTCGTACCGCTCGAAAAACTCGTGGCCGTCCGCGCCTGCAGGCATCCTGCGGTCCAGGTCACCGGCTGCCCACGCGAACACTGTGCCCATATACCGCATGTGCGACTCGTGGTCGGTCAGTTTCTCCAGTGCCCCTGCTTCGATTTCGTGCAGACCGTCCAGGACTTCAACGCGAAGCCCGTGGAGCCGGGATAGCGGGGCGGCCGTGATCTGGGTCCGCAGAAGCGTCGATGCGTACAGGGCGCCTATCTGCTCGCTGGCCAGGGACCGCGCCATGGCCTCGGCCTGGCGTTCGCCCAGCTCGGTCAGCCCGGGCCCTGGGTGGGCAGTGTCCAGCTGGCCGAGTACGTTGCCGGGGGTCTGTCCGTGGCGGATGAGCAGCAGCTTCATGACTCCAGTTTCGCACCCGGCGGCGCGATTCGGCGTCTGCCTGCCGGGCCGACGTCGTGCGTTCCTCCCCGGTTTGCTGGTGCCCGCGGGTGGCAAGACACGGCGTGTCGCCCGCGCTCCGCCTGTAGCCGGGCCGGCAACCGGGCGGGAACGAACAGGGCGCGGCACCGCAACCGGGTTCGGCAAGCTCAACCACCGGAAGGCGCCGGGCCCTCAAAGGACCCGGCGCCGCCGTCGTACGTTTATGGCCGAGCGTGCCGGCTTACTTGAGGTGGTCCACCAGCTGGTCCGCGATGCCGGTGTACTTGCCCGGTGTGAGGGCGAGCAGCCGCGCCTCGGCCTCGGCCGAGAGTCCCAGGCTCTGAACGAATTCCTGCATGCGGGCGGCATCCACACGCTGGCCGCGGGTGAGGTCCTTGAGCCGCTCGTACGGGTTTTCCATGCCTTCGACGCCGGCGATCGCCTCGGCGCGCATGACCATCTGGATGGCCTCGCCCAGGACTTCCCAGTTGGTGTCCAGGTCGCCGGCGAGCACGTCTTCGGCAACGTCGAGCCGGTCCAGGCCTTTGGCCACGTTGGAGATCGCCAGGAGGGAGTGGCCGAACGCCACGCCGATGTTGCGCTGGCTGGAGGAGTCCGTGAGGTCGCGCTGCCAGCGGGAGGTCACCAGCGTGGAGCCCAGCACGTCCAGGAGGCCGGAGGAAATCTCCAGGTTGGCCTCGGCGTTCTCGAAGCGGATGGGGTTGACCTTGTGCGGCATGGTGGAGGAACCGGTGGCGCCGGCCACGGGGATCTGGGCGAAGTAGCCGATGGAGATGTAGCTCCACATGTCCGTGCAGACGTTGTGCAGGATCCGGTTGAACCGGGCGACGTCGGCATACAGCTCGGCCTGCCAGTCGTGGCTTTCGATCTGGGTGGTCAGCGGGTTCCAGGTCAGGCCCAGGCCCTCCACGAAGGACCTGGCCACGTGCTGCCAGTCCGCGCCCGGAACGGATGCGACGTGGGCTGCGTACGTTCCGGTGGCGCCGTTGATCTTGCCCAGGTATTCGGTCTTGGCGATCCGGTCCAGCTGGCGGGTCAGGCGGTGCGCGATGACGGCCAGTTCCTTGCCCAGGGTGGTGGGCGTAGCGGGCTGGCCGTGCGTGCGGGACAGCATGGGGACCGCGCGGTTGTCCTCGGCCATCTTGCTGATCTGGGCAACGAGGGCGCGTGCGGCGGGCAGCCACACGTCCTCCACAGCACCCTTGACGCCCAGTGCGTAGGAGAGGTTGTTGATGTCCTCGGACGTGCAGCCGAAGTGGACCATGGCGGTCAGGTTCTCGATGCCGACGGCGGGCAGGCGGCGGCCGATGTAGTACTCCACTGCCTTCACGTCATGGACGGTTACGGCTTCGATTTCGGCGAGCTCGGACACCGAGGCTGAGTTGAATTCGGTGACGATCGCGCGGAGCTTTTCCTGCTGTTCCGCGGTGAGCTGGCCTGCGCCGGGGAGGACGTTGTTGCTGGTCAGGTGTATGAGCCACTCGACTTCCACGGCCACACGGTCACGGTTCAGGGCTGCCTCGGACAGGTAGTCAACGAGGGGCGCGACGGCGGACTGGTAGCGGCCGTCCAGCGGACCCAGGGCGATCTGGTCCGGTGACGCGGCAAAGGCCAGGCGTCCGGAGGGCGTGCGGGTATCAGCTGTGGCGGCAGTTTCAGGCATGTGCTGATTGTTTCATGAACTCTTCACTGCCGCTTAAGCGGTCCGGCTGATGTGAACAGCGCGTGACTTGTCCACATAGCCGACGGCGGTGCTTCCGCCGTGTGGGCGGCTTTCCGTAGCGTCGGGGTTCAGGACTTGGCGTTGACGGATCAGATAGTCATACGGGTAGCCGGAAGGGGGAACGGGCATGGGCAGTGACGTGACGGCAGCCGACATGGCGGCATGCATGTCGCGCGGTTATGAGGTTCAGCAGTTGGCGGCTCGGATTGACCTTTGCTTGGGGAGGGTGGAAAAGGTCCTCGGCGGCTTTCGCGAGATCCAGCTCCTGGACTGGCAGTCTCCCGCGGGGCGGGCATACCGGAATTCGGTAGCCCTCCAGGAGGCGGCGCTTGGAAGGGCACGCGTGAGACTCGAGGACGCGTTGTCTTCGGTGCGACGTCACGCGCAGGCGGTGGGAGCTTCGGCCGGCGACTCGGCGGGGCGGTACTGATGGCCGAGGTGACCCCGTCCGGGAGCGGCGGACCCATCCAGCTGACACGGCCTGCCGTGGACGGGGGCATGGAAATCAGGGGAGGCGTTGGTGGCATCAGTTTTCAGTTGGAGGAGCTCATAGGCGGCGCCGAAAAGCTCGACGCTGCTGCGGGGGAGTTGGCTGGAGTGGAAGTGGAGGTGCGCCGCATCTGGGAAGACCTGTGCCCCTACCAGGACGAAGCGCGTCCCACCGGAACGGCGGCCTTGATTGGCCTCGGCGAGGCGCAGTGGAGCGTCCAGGCCGTCCGCGTGGAGCTGCAGCGAATCAGCCAGCAGGTACGGGACTGCAAATGGGACTACGAGACGGCGGAAGCATGGGCGGGTTTCTCGCGCGGAATTGGCGGCAGCCTGACCAGCACCGAAACTCTCGGTCGGCAGGCGGGAGATCTCGGGTTGGGCTTTGTTCCCAACAGGGAAGTCGCGGAACTCGCCGCGGGCCCTGTGGCCCTTGCGGCCTTGCTCGCAGTCGCGCCGGAGCGCTTTTTGGTAGCGCTCGGGGCAGACATGGCGGCCGGCAGGCACGTCGCGGCGGCCGTTCCCATGCTCAACGGCGCGGCAGGGAGTTCCGTCCGCATTCTGCAGCCGCGTCCGGTCACGGTGGACCGGAAGGAAACGCTGCCTATTGAGTTCGATGGCTCGCCGGCTTCCCTCCTGGAACGGGCACGGATCATTGGTGAGCGGGGTGAGGGCTACGTGGAAGTCATCGAGGTGGATAACGGGGGACAGAAGGTCTACGTGGTGGTCATTCCCGGAACGCAGACGGGAGGCGAAATGGGCGGAGTGAATCCCTTCGATGAAGCCGGAATCGTTGAAGGGCTGGGTCACAACTCCGCAGAAATCAACGCGGCGGTGTTGCGGGCCTTGCAGGATGCCGGCGCAGAAAAGGGTGCGCCCGTAGTTGCCGTGGGTTACAGCCAAGGTGGAATCCATGCCATGAACCTTGCGGCCGACGAACTGTTCCTCAACGAGTACGACATGAAATATGTGCTCACTGCAGGGTCTCCCGTAGGTGGCATTGTTCCGGACGCCGACGTCACTGCTCTCCATCTGGAGCATAGGCAGGATTGGGTGCCGGGAACTGACGGCACACCGAACCCGGACGCCAGAAACCGGGTTACGGTGACCCTCAACAGCCCAGTAACCACGCCCGAAGGTGGCGAATTCGGTATTGGTCCAGGCCACAGGCTCAGCAACTACACGGGAGGCGCACGGCTTGTCGCGGAGAGCGACGATCCTTCGCTCACGGCGTCAACCGCCGTCCTGAGCGGCGTCCTGGGGGCAGGCGGCACGGCAACGGCCACACGTTTTGCGCTGACGCGCGCGAAGCCTCCCGGGACGCCGCCCGGGCCCGTACCGCGGCCCATGCCACACTCCCCACCGCGGCCGTCTCAGATTGACCGGGCGAGGTGATCCGCCCGTTAGCGCCGGCGGCCGCCCGGCACCCGGCCCGCCACCAGCGAAATGAGCGTGATGATGATGGCCGCGAGGACCGCCGTCCAGAAGAACGAGTCGATGGTGAAATGCACCGGCGTGTAACTGCTGAGCCAGGACGTCAGATACAGCATGGCGGCGTTGATGACGATGGTGAACAGCCCCAGCGTGAGGATGGTGATGGGCAAGGACAGGAAGCTGACCAGGGGGCGTACAAACGCGTTCACCACGCCGAAGATCAACCCGATGAACAGGTACGCGAGAATGATGCCGACGGTCTCCGTGCCCTGCGTTACGCCCGTGTTGGCCACCGCCTCGGTAGTGGCCGAAGTAGAGATATCCAGGCCCGGTAGTATCCAGCTGGCAATCCAGAGGGCCAGCCCGTTGATGAGGACTCGAACAATAAAAGAGCGCATACGCCCATGCTGTCACATTGCCCCTGAGCCCCGCCTGGGCGCCCGCCCAATCCGTGGCGTTCAGGCGAAGTAGGCTAGTTTGCATGACTTCATCAGAGATCCTGCCTGGCGAAATCCGGCCGCGCCCCGTGGTTGGCCGGCTTCCCCGCTACGCCGCAGGAAAGCCTCCCGTCGCCGCGGATGGGCTGGCCAGCTACAAGCTCTCCTCCAATGAGAACCCCCTGCCCCCTCTTCCGGCGGTGCTGGAGGCGATTTCCAGCCAGACTGACTTCAACCGCTACCCCGACCCTCTCAGCAGCAAGCTTCGTGCTGCGCTCGCCGAGTTCCTGGATGTGCCGGCCGAGGACGTGGTCACCGGTGCTGGAAGCCTCGGCGCCCTGAACCAGCTGCTGTCCACGTTCGCGGGCCAGAACGAGGACGGCAAAGCCGACGAAGTGATCTATGCGTGGCGGTCCTTCGAGGCCTATCCCATCAGCGTGGGCCTGGTGGGCGCGGAAAGCGTCCGCATCCCACTGACGGCAGACGGACGCCACCACCTTGACGCCATGGCCGCAGCCGTCACGGTCCGGACCCGGGTCATCCTGCTCTGCACTCCGAACAACCCCACGGGGCCCATCCTGACCACTGCCGAAACGGAGCGGTTCATCCAGGCGGTCCCGGCCGACGTTGTGGTGGTCATTGACGAGGCATACCAGGAGTTCGTCCGCTCCGAAGACGCCGTGGACGGCATCGCGATGTATCGCAAATACCCGAACGTTGTGGTGCTCCGGACGTTCTCCAAGGCGCACGGGCTGGCGGGCCTGCGCGTGGGCTACAGCCTCTCGAACCCCGGGCTCACCCAGCACTTGCGCGTCGCGGCCACGCCCTTCGCCGTGTCACAGATCGCCGAACAGGCCGCCATTGTTTCGCTGCAGAATTACCCACAGGTTGTAGAAAGGGTACAAAGCATCGTGGACGAACGCACCCGCGTAACCTCCGGGCTCCGTGAGCTGGGCTGGTTTGTGCCTGAGGCGCAAGGCAACTTCGTCTGGTTGAACCTCGGCGAAAACAGCTCGGAATTTGCCGAGCTGGCGGGCACGCAGGCGCTTTCGGTGCGCGCCTTCGGTAGTGAAGGCGTGCGGGTCAGCATCGGCGAGCCGGAGGCCAACACCCGCTTCCTCGAGCTCTGTGCGAACTATACAAAGGCGCCACGACCTTCCTAATGCTTAACATGCATCAGGAGCGGCACCTACTGAAGATAAAGTAAGGATCAGAAAGCCAATATATATGCCAACAGGGGAATGCATTCCTCGGGCGGCATATATCCCAGCGACATTGCAATGCATCCGCATGCGGCAAGCAAGGAGACGGTATGGGCGCCACACATCTGCCCTCCACCGAGTTCGATGAGACAGCGGCAGACGACCAGCTCGAGGCTGCGGCCGAGGCCCAACTGGGCGGCCCGGCCGAGCCTATGGTGCAGCTGTTGGCGCCTGACGGGACCCTGGGGACAGACCCGGTCTTCTCTGCGTATGCGGATCGGCTGGACGGTGAAAAGCTGCGCGGCTTCTACGCTGACATGGCCAAGATCCGCCGCTTTGATGTGGAGGCAACCGCACTCCAGCGCCAAGGCCAGCTAGCCCTGTGGGTCCCGCTGACCGGCCAGGAGGCTGCGCAGATCGGCTCCGGGCGGGCCAGCCAGCCTCAGGACTACATCTTCCCCACCTACCGCGAGCATGGCGTGGCGCTGACCCGCAATGTGGACCTCGCGGAGCTCCTGCGCCAGTTCCGCGGCGTCTCGAACGGTGGCTGGAACCCGAAGGACACCAACTTCCATCTCTACACCCTGGTCCTCGCCGCGCAGACACCGCACGCTGTCGGCTACGCAATGGGAATCCAGCGGGACCAGAAGCTCGCGGCCGCTGCAGTCGCCGCGGATGGGGCGGCGGACGGGCCGGCCGAGCCCAAGGCCGCCGTGATGGTCTACTTCGGTGACGGTGCCAGTTCCGAGGGCGACGTCCACGAATCCATGGTGTTCGCTTCCTCCTACAACGCGCCGGTGGTGTTCTTCTGCCAGAACAACCACTGGGCCATCTCCGTTCCCAGCTCGGTGCAGACCCGCATTCCGCTGTCCAACCGTGCCAAGGGTTACGGTTTCCCGGGAATCCGGGTGGACGGCAACGATGCGATCGCCGTCCACGCCGTGACCGAGTGGGCGCTCGAACACGCCCGTGAGGGCAAGGGACCGGTGCTGATCGAGGCGTTCACGTACCGCGTCGGTGCGCACACCACGGCTGATGACCCCACGAAGTACCGGGAATCCGCCGAGGAAGCCCTATGGCGCGCCAAGGATCCGCTGGACCGCCTGGAAAAGTACCTGCGGGCCGAGGGACTGGCCGATGACGCGTTCTTTGAACAGGTTAAGGCCGACGGCGACGAACTCGCCGCCTACGTCCGCAAGACCACCTACGACCTTGAGACCCCGGACATCCGGACCGCCTTCGCCAACACCTACGTCGAGGCCCACCCCTTGGTGGCCGAGGAACTGGCCTGGTTTGAGGAATACAGCGCAGGGTTCGCCGAAACGGCGGAGCGCGACAGCGCTGAACCTGACAGTGCTGGACCCGGCAGCCCGGACCCCGATGAAGCAGCGACAGGAGTGGCCCGCTGATGACCACCATGACCATAGCCAAGGCCATTAACGAGGGCCTGCGCGCTACCCTGGACAACAACCCGCGGACCCTGCTCATGGGCGAGGACATCGGAGCCCTGGGCGGCGTCTACCGCGTCACCGACGGCCTCCTTGCGGAGTTCGGCGCGGACCGCGTGGTGGACACACCGCTGGCCGAGTCCGGCATCATCGGCACGGCCATCGGCCTCGCCCTGCGCGGCTACCTGCCCGTCTGCGAGATCCAGTTCGACGGGTTTGTGTTCCCCGGCTTCAACCAGATCACCACCCAGCTGGCCAAGATGCACGCCCGCAGCAACGGCAACCTCACCGTTCCCGTCGTCGTCCGGATCCCTTACGGCGGCGGTATCGGCTCCATTGAGCACCATTCGGAATCACCGGAGGCGCTGTTCGCCCACACTGCCGGCCTGCGGATCATCACACCGTCCAACGCCCACGACGCCTACTGGATGATCCGGCAGGCAGTGGAATGCCAAGATCCCGTGATCGTCTTCGAACCCAAGCGCCGCTACTGGCTCAAGGGCGAGGTTGACACCGATTCACCAGGCGCTTCGGCCGATCCGTTCAAGGCGCATGTGCTCCGCGAGGGCACGGACGCCACAGTGGTGGCCTACGGACCGCTCGTGCCGGTGGCCCTTGCCGCTGCCGACGCCGCTGCCGAGGACGGCCACAGCATCGAGGTCATCGACCTGCGCTCCATTTCACCGATCGACTTCGACACCGTCACAGCGTCCGCCAAGAAGACGGGCCGGCTTGTTGTGGCGCATGAGGCGCCGACGTTCGGCGGCATCGGCGGCGAGATCGCAGCCCGGATCAGCGAACGGGCATTCCTCTCATTGGAGGCACCCGTGATCCGTGTGGGCGGCTTCCACATGCCGTACCCGGTGGCCAAGGTCGAGGAAGACTACCTCCCGGACATCGACCGGATCCTCGAGGCGCTGGACCGCGCCCTGGCCTACTAGGCGCAGGCACCTTCCCCGCTCACGCTTCCCGCTCAAGTCCGCCGCGAAAGAGGACACCATGACTCTGAACAAGTTCAACCTGCCCGACGTGGGCGAAGGCCTCACCGAGGCGGAAATCGTCTCCTGGAAGGTCAAGCCGGGGGACACCGTTGCCATCAACGACGTTCTGTGCGAGATCGAGACCGCCAAATCGCTCGTTGAGCTGCCGTCCCCCTTCGCCGGCACCGTCACCGAGCTGCTGGTTCCCGAGGGCGTGACCATCGACGTCGGGACCGCCATCATCAGCGTCTCTGACGCCGTCTCCGGTGACCCGACGCCGGCCGATGTCCCGGCCCCCGCCACTCCGGTCCAGCCGTTGTACGGCAAGCTTCCCGCGGACGACGGCGGCACCACGGGCAGTGCCCTGGCCGGCGGTCCGCTGGTGGGATCGGGTCCTAAGGCCGACGCCGTCAAGCGCCGTCCCCGGAAGGCGGCACCCGCCGACCCGGTCCTGGTGGGCGAGCCTGTCATCGCTCTGGTGGTCGAGCCTGTCGAGACCCAGGCAATCACCGAAGCCGTCGATAACCGGCCCACCCTCGGCGGAACGATCACAGGCCTCGTGAACCGCGTCCTGGCCAAGCCACCCGTCCGCAAGATCGCCCGGGATCTGGGGATTGACCTCGCCGATGTGGTGGCCACCGGCTCGCGCGGCGAAGTCACGCGCGAGGACCTGGTCAGCTACCAGGCCCAGCGCGATGCAGAGCTGGATCAGGCCGAAGGCTTCTGGGGCAAAGCAGGCAAGCCGCAGGACCAGCGGATTGAACGGATTCCGGTCAAGGGCGTCCGCAAGGCGACGGCCAAGGCCATGGTGGAATCAGCGTTCGCGGCCCCGCACGTGAGCATCTTTGTTGATGTTGATGCCAGCCGCACCATGGAGTTCGTCAAGCGACTGAAGGCTTCGCGCGACTTCGAGGGAATCAAGGTTTCGCCGCTCCTGATCCTGGCCAAGGCCGTCATTTGGGCTGCAGCCCGGAACCCCAGCGTCAACGCCACCTGGGTAGACAACGTGGACGGGACCGACGCCGCCGAGATCCAGGTCAAGCACTACATGAACCTGGGCATCGCCGCCGCCACCCCGCGCGGGCTGATGGTTCCGAACATCAAGGACGCGCAGGACCTGTCACTCAAGGAATTGGCGCTGGCTCTGAACAGCCTCGCAACCACAGCCCGGGCGGGCAAGACACAGCCCGCCGAAATGCAGGGCGGAACGCTCACCATCACCAACATCGGTGCGCTGGGGATCGATACCGGCACGCCGATCATCAACCCGGGCGAAGTGGCAATTGTGGCTTTTGGAACCATCAAGCAGAAGCCCTGGGTCCTGGACGGAGAGGTCATTCCGCGCTGGATCACCACACTCGGCGGCTCCTTTGACCACCGGGTGGTGGACGGGGACCTGTCCGCCCGCTTTATGGCCGACGTCGCCGCGATCCTTGAGGAGCCGGCGCTCCTCCTGGACTAGGGCGGGGACCAGGACGCCGGGACCACGATCATCAAAACCGTGAACCAAGCTGCCATTCGGTCCAGGAACCGGACAGCCAGATGGCTGACAGAGGTGTTCCAACCGCCGGTGGTGGTGACGCTTCAGCTGCTAATCAGCCCTGTGGTCGAGCCCGGATTCCCCGGCACCATCGGGTACGGAGCCTTGGCTGCGCTGTTTGTGTGCGTGCTGCCGCTGGTCGTGCTCCTCGTGCTCGTGAGGCTGGACAGGGTCACTGACCACCACGTCAGCAACCGCAAACAGCGCGCGCCCGTGCTGCTGATGGTGCTAGGGTCTGTGATCGCAGGCCTGGTGGTGCTGCAAGCCACCGGTGCGCCGCGAAGCGTGCTGGTCATGGTGCTGGCCATCGTCGCCGGCATTATTGTGTTGGCCGCCGTAAGCCCCTTCTGGAAGATCAGCGGCCACGCTGCCGCGGTGTCGTCGGCGGCAGTTATTTCCGTCCTGATGCTGGGACCTGCGTGGCTCCCACTGGTGCTGCTGATTCCAGCCGTCGGGTGGTCGCGGGTGGTGCTCCGCGCACACACGCTGGCGCAGGTGGTGGCCGGATCGCTGTTTGGCGGGCTAGTGATGGCCGGCCTGTGGTGGCTCCTGCGCGGCTGGCTCCTCTACCGGTAAGCCTAAATGTCAGTAACCGTAGGCGGAGTATGCCGTCATCATCTCGACCACCTCGGGATTCCCGCCCAGGGCGCCCGCCCAGGCGGCGAATGTTGCGAAAACCAGGCCACCGAGGATCAGGGCAATGCCTGAGACGGCCGCGAAGAATTTCCAGTCCTCTCGCAGGACGCTCTCCAAGGTCTCCGGCAGGCGCAGTCCCGGCGTGATGAGGTTGGGTGCGCTGTCCACGGAGCCGTCATCCAGCAGGGCAATGACACGGCCGTTGCCGCGGTCCACCCGCATGGAGCAGATGTGGTTGCCGTGGCGGGCCAGAAGGATGTCATGGCCTACAAGTTGGCGGCGCTGAAGAGTAATCAAGGGGCCCCTTTGGCTGGAGTGGAGAGTGGTTGTCCGCTCCGTTGAGGGCACTCCCATTTTATCGCCTGGCCGGTGCTGAAACCGGCCTTAAGGGGTGAGAACGGACACCATGCACCGTCGCGGTGCGGCTGGTGCACGGTGTCGCGTGGTCAGTTAGTCGGCGTCGTAGGTGTTGGCGATGTAGACGTCGCACGTGGCATTGTGGGCAACGCTGTTGGCCACGCTTCCCAGGACCCGGCCGATGCCGCGCATCCGCCGGTTGCCCACCACGATCATCTTGGCGTCAAGGCGCTCGGCTTCCTTGATGAGTGCGTCGGCAGGCTTGCCACGGGCGGCCGAATACGTGACCTTGATCGAGCCGGCCAGCGCCTCGGCCACTGTCTTGGCAACATGTTCGGCACCGTCGGCGTCGGAAACGATCCACTGGTCGCTGCCCGAGCCGAAGATCTCGGTGCGGTCGCTGTCGAAGGCTGAGACGACGTGCAGCGAGGCGCCCACGGCGGCGGCGAGATCCCGGGCCGATTCGGCGGCCTTCTTGGCGGTGCCGCTGCCGTCAACCCCCACAACAATAATTCCGCTCATGCTTTGTACCCCTTGTTCAGTATCAATCGTGGCCACACTCAGTCCGGCCAACGTTACAGCGCTGCAAGGGCTTCGCGCAGTACCGGGGCCAAACGGCGGACACCTTCCTTGATAGCGTCGGGCGGCACCGCGCTGAACGCGAGCCGCAGCTTATTGGACGGCGCATCAGACGTGGTGAAAGCAGCCCCGGGGATAAAGACGACGCCGGCATCGATCGCCTTCTGCAGCAGGGGATAGGTATCCACGCCTTCGGGCAGGGTGACCCAGACGAAGAAGCCGCCCTCCGGGCTGGTCCACCTGGTGCCGGCGGGCATATGCTCGTCCAGGGCTGCGAGCATTGCCGTGCATCGTTCGGCGTAAAGTCCGCGGTAGGTCTCGATCTGGCCCTTCCAGTCATAGTCCCTGAGGTAGGCGGACACCAGCATCTGGTTCAGCGTCGGCGGGCAGAGCGTGACAGATTCGGATGCCAGGTAGTAGCGCCGCTGGAGGTGCTCCGGAACCAGCGCCCAGCCGATTCGCAGACCAGGGGCAAAGATCTTGGAGAAGGACCCCATGTAGATGACATCCGCCGGGTTGGCCGCGCGGAGCGGTTCCAGCGGCTCACCGTCGAACCGTAGGAGCCCGTACGGGTTGTCTTCCAGCACCAGAATATTCGCGTTCCGGCATATATCAACCACACGCTGACGGCGTTCCCGGGCCAGGGTAATGCCGGAGGGGTTGTTGAAGTTCGGGATGGTGTAGAGGAACTTGATGTTCTTCCCGGCTGTCTGGAGCGCTGCGATCCTGGCCTCCAGAAGCTCAGGCACCAGGCCGTCGTCATCCATTTCCACGGTGGCCACCTCCACCTGGTACGCCTCAAACGTATTGAGGGCGCCCACATAGGTGGGGTTCTCCACCAGCACCACGTCCCCCGGGTTGCAGAAGACCTTGGTGGCCACATCCTGGGCGGACTGGGAGCCTGCCGTGATCACCACGTTCTGCGGGATCGCGTCCAGAATTCCCTCTGCCGCCATCACCTCGCAGATCTGGGTGCGCAGTTCTTCCGTGCCCTGCCCTCCGCCGTACTGCAGGGCGGTGAGCCCTTCGTCGGCGATGATGCTGGCAGCCGTGGCGGCCAGCCGCTGAAGCGGAAGGGATTGCAGGTACGGGCTGCCCCCGGCAAGGGACACCAGCCCGGGGCGCATCGAGATGTCAAAAACGTCCCGCACTGCTGATTGCTTAATGTTGGCTGCGCGCTCCGAAAACAGCGCCTCATGGGGATGGGCGGCGCGGTGGGCGGACGTGGCCGCGCGCTCGATGGCATCAATGGCTTCGGCCGGTAGCTGCACTGCGCCGGCATCAAGTGTTTCGTGGCTCACATGCTCAGGATACAGCCGGCAGTTGCCGATCAGGCAACATCTGTTGATCAATCGCGCTATTTGAGGCGCAGTGCTTCGGCCAGCCCAACACCGTTGACGTAGACCTCGGCGCGGATGGCGCCCACCGAGGCGACGGCAGTCTGGGTCAACTGGGCCTCGATGCGGGGGATGTCGCACACCCCCGCCGGACGGATCGAGCCGGACAGGTAGACCGTGACGGCCGTGCCGTCGAAGGTGCCGGACAGGAACGTCAGGGTTGAGCCGGACAGGGAGTTGTACAGTCCGGGCGCCGGTTCTGCGACTCCGTCCAGCAGGGCGCGCATGGCGTTGGCCAACGGTTCCGCGGATCCGGCAACGTTGCGGCGGACGCCTGCCAGGCTGTCGTTGCAGCCAAAGCGCACACCTCCGGCGCCGCCGTCGTCGAGCATGACGTAGTAGGCAGTCACCGTCTGGGATCCGGCGGACTGGCCGGCAGCCGGCGCGGCCGGGGGCGGCGCCAAGGGCTCCGGGGCCGGCGATGGGCTTCCCGCGGCGGCCGTAGCTGTACCGGGTGCCGCTCCGCCGGGCGCGGCAGTCCCGGGCGAGGCCGGACCGGACGCTGCAGGCCCGGACGCTGGACCGGCGCCCGGGATTCCCCCCGGCCTTCCCGGCACCCCGCCGGACGCTTGGCCTGAAGGCTCGGGCGGCGAAGCGGCGGACGCGCCGGTGGCTTCTGGGGGCGCAGCGGTGGCCGGCGGCGGCGCTTGCGGCTGGGGAACCGGGACCAGGGGCGCCTGGGCGCGGTCAGAGTGTTCAATGGTGGTTGCACCGGCCGGACCGCTGCTGCCGGCAGGCGGGTTCGAAGCGGGAGCGCAGCCTCCCAGCCACAGCGGAAGCGAGAGTGCTGCCGCCGTCGCCATCAGCTTTCCGGCGCTCCGCCTGCCTGCCATGTCCGCACCGCGTTCCCGTGCCCAATGCCTTCCGTGCATTAAACGTTACGGCGGTCCCTCAACCCTGAACATGCCCGCGCGGTACCGGTTGGAATAAGACTTGATCACGCGCGCGGTGGCTGCGTCCGTTTCTGCTCTCGGCGAGATAACCAATGCCCCGGACACCTTTCGGTGCCCGGGGCATTGGTAGCTCGAGCCTGCTGTCTGCGGCGGCCTTATGCTGCCGGCTGGGCGGCGGCGAGTGCGTCGAAGACGCCCTTGATCTGCTCCACAACCTCAGCGTCGTCCTTCGGGTGCAGCTCGGCAAAGCGGACCATGGAGCCGGGGACGGCGAGCTTGACGTCCTCGAGCACCTGGGCGCCGGCAATGCCCACTGCCTTGCGGGCTTCGTCCTGCGCCCAGACGCCACCGAACTGGCCAAAGGCGGTTCCGACGACGGCGGTGGGCTTGCCGGAGAGGGCGCCGGCGCCGAAGGGGCGGGACAGCCAGTCGATGGCGTTCTTCAGCGATGCGGGCACCGTGCCGTTGTGCTCCGGGGTCACCAGGAGGAGGGTGTCTGCTTCATTGGCGGCGGCGCGGAGGGCGGCGGCAGCGGCGGGAACCTTGCCCTCGACGTCGATGTCCTCGTTGTAGAACGGGATGTTGCCCAGGCTTTCGTGGATGACCACGTCAACCTGCTCGGGAGCGTTCAGCTGGATGGCTTCGGCGAGCTTCTGGTTGGTGGATTCGGCGCGGAGGCTGCCAACAAGGGTAAGGACGGTGCTCTTCGACATACGGACTCCTGGGGGTCGGGCTGCGGACGGGGCCGCTGGCCGGTGGAAGGGTGGAGGCTTGGTGCCTTCATCGACTAAGCGGACTGTAGTCCGATTATTATTCCCGAGGCTAGGATATGGACTGTGAGCTTTATCCCGCTGCTGCCCGGTTCGCTCGCCGGTCCGCCCGCTGAGCGCAGTGACGCTGCGCGGAACCGTGCGCGGCTGTTGGGCGCGGCGCGGGAGCTGATTGCCGAGTGTGGGGCGGACGCCCTAACCATGGACAGGCTGGCCGAGCGGGCCGGCGTGGGCAAGGGCACCGTCTTCCGCCGGTTCGGGAGCCGCGCGGGGCTGATGATGACCTTGCTGAGCGATTCCGAGGCCGCGTTCCAGGCGCGCTTTATGTTCGGCCCGCCGCCCTTGGGGCCAGGCGCCCCGGGCCTGGAGCGGCTGATCGCCTTCGGTGCGGAGCGGATCGCCTACGTCATGGAGCATGGGGACCTGGCGAGAGCTGCTGAGTCTTCGGCCCACAGCCGCTACGAGGTCCCGGCAGTCATGCTGTGGCAACGCCATGTCGAGCACCTCCTCCGTGAAGAAGGCATGGACGCGGACCCGTTGCTGATGGCCATGTCCCTGACCGCAACGCTGGATCCAGACCGGCTTCTGCACGCCGTCCGCGTCCAGGGCCTGGCGCCCGAGCGACTGACTGAATCCTGGCGGGAGCTTGTCACGCGTGTGGTCCGCGGGCGGTAGAGTACGCCTAAATCACTCGAGTCGTCCAGTCAAATCAATTCCACAGAATTATTCATAACAATCTGATACGGAGCGCACGGATTCCGCTCAGGTGGCCGCATTTCGGACGCTACTCTGTGGTAGTTTCCTCTGGAATGTGACCCGCAACATAGTCCACCCGGACCTATTCTGCGCTGGTCGCGGGAGACCGGCTACGCGCTGGTGAAAACCCGGTGGCGGCGAGACCCGTTGCTGGCCGGGGAAATCGGAAGGATCTGGAACGTGGATGTAGTGAAGGCAGGACAACCGTTGCCAGCCCAGGGTGATCCCTTGGAGTGTTCGTCCATAGTCCTGGTGGCAAAGATCCTGAAGTAGCTGCCACATGATCAGGTACCTCGCCAAGCGCGGCATCACCTACGTCTTTATGATTTTCCTGACCACGTCTGCCGGCTATTTCCTGGCGGTCAGTTCGCTCAAGCCGGCGCTCCTCGAACAGGAACGGATTCCCCGGCCCACACCCGAGCAGGTCGCCAATTCCATGCGCCTGAAGGGCCTGGACCCGGACCTCAGCCCGTGGGAGCGCTACGTTGAGTGGCTCACCGGGATCGTGACCCGCTGGGACTGGGGACGCAGCCCCAACGGCGCCTTCATCAACGCTGAATTCGGGGACCGCGTCTGGATCTCCACCCGGCTCTTCCTCGCAGCCATCGTCCTGACCCTCGTCATCGGCGTCGCCCTCGGGGTCTACTCGGCGGCGCGGCAGTACAAGTTTCAGGACCGGGTGATCACCTCCTACAGCTACCTCGCGTACATCGTGCCCGCCCCCATTGCCTACTTCCTGGT
Source organism: Pseudarthrobacter sp. RHLT3-21 (assembly GCF_059383495.1). NCBI lineage: Bacteria > Bacillati > Actinomycetota > Actinomycetes > Micrococcales > Micrococcaceae > Pseudarthrobacter > Pseudarthrobacter sp. RHLT3-21. The sequence goes on along the minus strand of NZ_JBWZCI010000005.1, from coordinate 86,518 downwards.
GCAGCTCGGTGCCATCAACATCAACGAGACCGTCGGGAAGCGCATCTTCTTCGTGACAGGCATCTCCACGCCGGGCATGCAACCCGGGTGGGCGCAGTTTGTGGACATGGTGGCCCACTATGCAGTTCCAACGATCGCCATCACCCTTGTCGGCTGGGGTTCGTACCAGATCGCGCAGCGCCAGTACCTGCTGGATAACGTCAATGCGGACTTCGTCCGGACGGCACGCGCCAAGGGGCTGACGCGGAACCAGGCCATCACCCGGCACGCCCTCAGGGTTTCCTTCATTCCGGTGGCCCAAAGCATCGCGTTCACCATCCCGGCCATCTTCGCCGGCGGCTTCTTTGCCGAGAAGATCTTCGCCTGGCCCGGAGTGGGCTCCTGGAGCATTGACGCCATCTCGCTGCAGGACGTCAATGCGGCCACGGCCACCCTCGCCTACGGCTCGGTCATCTTCGCCCTCGGCGCCATCCTCGCTGACTTCGCCACCACGCTTGTGGACCCGAGAGTGAGGGTGCAGTAGCCATGACCAACCTCAACGCCATTGATCCGGCAGCGGTCGCGCAGGAAGCGCACCTCGAAGGCGCCGATGTGGTGATCGCCAAGTCCACCATCATTTTCCGCCGTTTTATGCGGAACAAGACGGCCGTCGCAGGGCTGGCGATCTTCGTTGGCCTGACCCTCTTCTCCTTCGTCGGCGGGTTCTTTACGCCTTGGGACAAGGAGACCCTCGACCCCTTCAACATCGGCATGCCGCCTTCCGGTGACCACTTCCTCGGTACGTCGCAGGCCGGCATCGACCTCTACGCCATGACTGTCGAAGGCACCCGGATCTCCATCCTGATCGGCCTGATTGTGGGCCTCGTGTCCGTCCTGGTCGCCGCGGTCTACGGCTGCACCATGGCCTACTTCGGGGGAAAAGTGGACAAGGTGATGCTCTTCGTCCTGGAGGCGCTCATCATGATGCCGGCCCTGCTGGTGGTGGCGGTGGCCACCAGCGGCGGAGGGGACGGCCTGAAGAAGAACCTCCCCAGCTGGCTCCTGCTGATCATCGTGCTCCTGGTGTTCAGCTGGATGGGGACCGCGCGGCTTATCCGCTCGATGTCCATGTCGCTGATGCAGCGGGACTTCGTCAAGGCGGCCCAGTACATGGGCGTCCCGCCGCGGCGCATCGTGTGGCGGCACCTGGTCCCCAACATCGGGTCGCTGCTGGTCCTGGACATCACCCGCGGCGTCACCGGGGCCATCCTGGCCGAAGTGGCTTTCTCCTTCATCGGCATCGGCATCAAGGTGCCGGATGTGAGCCTCGGCGTGCTGATTGGCGGCGCCACGTCCCAGGTCCAGACGTTCCCGTGGATGTTCTGGGTCCCGCTCACCGTGATGTTCCTGCTCACGGGGTCCCTGGCCATGATGAACGATGGCCTGCGTGACGCCTTTGACCCGAGCTCCAGTTCGGTTGGCCGTGCCAAAAAGACCAGTGCAGGAAGGAAGAGCAAATGAGCACCTTCGTTGAGCCGGCGGACCCGGCCCCCGCAGCGGCCGAGCGGCTCCACATCGCCGGTCTCCACTCGCCGTCGGACGCTGTCCTGTCCGTCCGGGACCTGAACGTCAGCTTCAACTCCGAAAACGGAGCCGTCCATGCCGTCCGGGGCGTCAACTTCGACCTGATGCCCGGAAAAACCTTGGGAATTGTTGGAGAGTCCGGGTCCGGCAAGTCGGTGACATCGCTGGCCATCATGGGCCTGCTGCCTGCCACGGCCGAGATCTCCGGTTCCGTCAGGCTCAAGGGCAAGGAACTGCTGGGCCTGAGCGACAAAGCCATGTGTGCCTACCGCGGCAACGACATCGCCATGGTGTTCCAGGACCCGCTGTCCTCCCTCACCCCGGTGTACACGGTGGGCACCCAGATCACCGAGGCCCTCACCATCCACAACCCGGGCATGAGCAACGCGGCGAAGGAAACCCGCGCCGTCGAACTCCTGGCGATGGTGGGCATTCCCAGCCCCAGGAACAGGCTCAGGGCCTTTCCGCACGAGTTCTCCGGCGGCATGCGCCAGCGCGTGATGATCGCCATCGCCATCGCCAACAACCCGCGCGTACTGATCGCGGATGAGCCGACGACGGCCCTGGACGTCACCATCCAGGCCCAGGTGCTTGAGGTGCTGCATACGGCGCAGGAGGAAACGGGCGCCGCCGTCGTGATGATCACGCACGATCTGGGCGTGGTGGCGGGCATCGCCGACGACATCATGGTGATGTACGCCGGTAAGCCGGTGGAAACCGGCAGCGTGGATGACATCTACTACGATCCCCGGATGCCCTACACGATGGGCCTGCTCGGGGCAGTGCCACGCGTGGACGTCGCGGAGAAATCCTCGCTGGTCCCCATCGACGGCATTCCGCCAAACCTCCTCCACACCCCCACCGGCTGCTCCTTCGCGCCGCGGTGCCCGCTGGTGACCGATGCCTGCCTGGACGGCGAGCCTTCCTTGGACCCGGTTCCGGGCAGCGGTTACCACCAGGCGGCCTGCATCAAATCCGGCTCCCTCGGCGCGGACGTGGATGTCCACGAGATCTTTTCCGCCCCGCCGGTCCCGGCCTCCAGCTTTGACCTCATCCCCCGCGGGGAACGCTCAACCGTGCTGGAACTCAAGGATGTCCGTAAGCACTTTCCGCTGACCAAGGGCGCCCTGCTCAAGCGGCGCATCGGCACCGTGAAGGCCGTGGACGGCCTGAGCTTCGACATCCGCGAAGGCGAGTGCTTCTCCATTGTGGGGGAGTCCGGGTCGGGCAAAACCACCACCCTGCTGGAAATCATGGAGTTCCATAAGGACCAGGACGGCGAGGTGATCATCGGCGGCATCAGCAACAAGCAAGCCGCCGACGCCAAGACCAAAAGCGCCATGCGCCGGGAAATGCAGATGGTCTTCCAGGATCCCACCGGCGCCCTTGATCCCCGTTTCACCGTCTACGAGGTCCTGGCCGAACCGCTCCAGAACGCCGGACTCAGCAAGCCGGACATCAAAAAACGCATCATGGAACTGATGAAACTGGTGGGCCTGCAACCGGACCACGTCAACCGGTTCCCCAATCAGTTCTCCGGCGGCCAGCGGCAGCGCGTCGGCATCGCCCGGGCCCTGGCCGTGAACCCCAAACTGGTGGTCCTGGACGAGCCAGTATCCGCGCTGGATGTCTCGGTCCAGGCCGGCGTCATCAACCTCTTGGACAAGCTCCGCGCTGAGCTGGGCCTCAGCTACCTGATGGTGGCCCATGATCTCTCCGTGGTCCGCCACATCTCCAACCGGGTGGCGGTGATGTACCTGGGGAAGATCGTGGAAATCGGTGAGGTTGACCGGGTTTTCGACAACCCCCGCCACCCGTATACGCGCGCCCTGCTGTCCGCGATCCCGGTCCCGGACCCGCAGTTAGAGCGCACACGGGAGCGGATCATCCTCCAAGGGGACCTGCCGTCCCCGTTGGATGCCCCGAAGGGCTGCAACTTCGCCACACGCTGCCCCGTGTTCGCGGCGCTTCCCGCAGCGAAGCAGGAGCAGTGCCTGACCCTGGAGCCGCCGCTGGAAGCCGTGCAGCCTTCGTCCGCGGTGCAGGTTTTGGAGGCTGGTCCGGTGCCCGCGCCGGACCAGCAGTTCGCCTGCTTCTTCCCCGACGGCGAGCTGGACGAGCACATGCTGGTGGTCCACGAAACGGTGGAACCCTATGCACCCTAGATTTTTTCGACCCATCACAAGCATCACCCGCACCTATGAAGGGAAAACCATGAGGAATCTGACCAAGATCGGCGGCGCAGCGGCCATTGCCGCAGCCCTGACGCTGACGGCCTGCGGAGGTGGAGGAACACCCACCGGACCGGAAACCGCTAAGGGGCAGGGGACGGGCAGCGACCTCGCCAAGCTCATCAGCATCAACGAGAAGCCGGCCGCGGATCTTGAGCCCGGCGGAAAGGTCACGCTGCCGCTTGGCAACATCGGGCCGGACTTCAACGGGTTCTCCAACAACGGCAACAGTGCGGACAACTCCGCCCTGCAGATCCCCATGAACCCGGTGGCTGTGAACAGCGGCGGCATCGGCGGCTGCTGGAAGATCGATTTTGTCGGCAAGGCAACTCCGAACAAGGACTTCTGCGAGTCCGTGGAGAGCAAGGTGGTGGACGGCAAGCAGACCGTCACCATCAAGGTCAACCCGAAGGCCACCTACAACGACGGCACGCCGATCGACGTCAAGGCCTTCAAGAACACCTGGAACATCCTGAAGAGCCCGGATGCCGGCTACGACATCGTGAGCTCCGGAGCCTACGAGTTCGTTGAGTCGGTTGAGGCCGGCAGCAGTGACAAGGAAGTCATCGTCAAGACCACCCAGCCGGTTTACCCGCTGGATGCGCTCTTCTTCGGCCTGATCCACCCGGCCGTGAACACGCCTGAACTCTTCAACGAAGGCTTCAACGGCGAAATGCACCCCGAGTGGATGGCCGGACCGTTCAAGCTGGATCGGTACGACACCGCAGCCAAGACGGTGACGCTGGTTCCCAACGACAAGTGGTGGGGCACCAAGCCCGTCCTGGAAAGCGTCGTCTTCCGCCAGCTGGAAACCAGCGCACAGATCGCTGCCTTCAAGAACGGCGAGATCGACGCCATGTCCGCCAACACCATCGCCCTTTACAAGCAGCTTGAGGGCACCAAAGACTCCGAGGTCCGCCGTGGCCAGCGCCTCTTCGCCGGTGGCATGAACATCAACGCCCAGAAGATCACCGACGTCGCCGTCCGCGAGGCCATCTTCGCCGCAGTTGACCGCGAAGCCCTCCGCAAGGTCCGCTTCAATGGCCTGAACTGGGAAGAGCCCAGCTCCGGCTCCATGATGGTCCTGCCGTTCTCGGACTACTACCAGGACAACTACCCGGTGAAGGAAACCGGCGCGGACGTTGCCAAGAAGGTTCTGACCGACGCCGGCTACGCGCCCAACGCCGCCGGAATCATGGAGAAGGACGGCAAGCCCGCCGCCTTCAAGATCAGCAACTTCGGTGACGACCCCACCACCCTTGCCTTCACCCAGACGCTGCAGAAGCAGCTCCAGGCCGGCGGCATGGATGTTGGCATCGACCAGCGCGCCTCTGCCGACTTCGGCAAGGTCATCGGCGGCCGCGACTTCGACATGAGCGTCTCCGGCTACACCGTCGGCCCGGATGCCACCGACGCCGTCAAGCAGTACTACGACTCCAAGACCAACGAAAACGGCCTGGGCGACGCCGAGCTGGACAAGAAAATCGCCGGTCTCGCCTCCATCGAGGACAACGCCGAGCGCAACAAGGCAGCCATGGACGTTGAAAAGGAGCACATGGCCAAGTACTTCTCCCTGGGTGTTGTGATGAACGGCCCGCAGATCTCCTTCGTCCGCACCGGCCTGGCCAACTACGGCCCGTCCCTGTTCCAGAGCCTCTCCCAGGTTCCGGACTGGTCCACCCTGGGCTGGATCAAGAAGTAATACCCCCGGGACGCTCTCTCACATCCTGCAGGTTTTTCCGCAACGCTCTCTCACTCCCGGTCAGGAAGTGAGAGAGCGTTCGCGTGAAACATACAGGAGGTGAGAGAGCGTAAGGGTACCGTTTTCCCTATGACGTGGACTGAACCCGAACGCCGTATCCGGACCGCCGTCGTCGGTTATGGCCTGTCCGGCAGCGTTTTCCATGCGCCGCTCATCGCGGCGGACCTCCGCTACTCGCTGGACGTCATCGCCACGTCCGACGCCGGCCGGCAGGTTGCTGCGACGCAGCGGTACCAAGGCGTCAAAACAGTGCCCGACGGCGATGCTGTGCTTGCGCTCGCCGGTGACCTTGACCTTGTGGTGCTGGGGACCCCGCCGGCCACGCACTTTCCGCTGGCGAAGGCAGCCCTGGAGGCTGGGCTCGATGTTGTGGTGGACAAGCCCTTTGTGGTCCGGTCAGCCGAGGGGCAGGAACTGATCGCCCTCGCGGAGCGGCTGGGACGGGTGCTCACGGTCTTCCAGAACCGGCGCTGGGACGGCGATTTCCTTACGGTCCGGAAGTTGCTGGCCGAGGAAGCCTTGGGCGCTGTGACCCGCTTTGAGTCCAGCTTTGAGCGCTGGACGCCAGGGATCTCCAAAGCCTGGAAGGCCAGCGCTACGGCGGCTGACGGCGGCGGTGCGCTCTTCGACCTCGGCACGCACCTCATCGACCAGGCGCTTTTGCTTTTCGGTCCAGCCACCGTCATCCATGCAGAACTCCGGGTCCGGCGTCCCGACGAGAAGGCCGACGATGACGTCTTCCTGGTACTCAACCACGAGTCCGGGGCGACCAGCCACCTAAGCATGAACCTGCTGTGCGCCCAGCAGGGCCCGCGGTTCCGCATCCTCGGATCCACGGGCGCGTTCACCAAGCACGGGATCGACCCGCAGGAGCCGTTCATTGTTGCCGGCGGCGGCCCGCTGGACGCGGAATACGGCGTTGAGGCACCGGAATGGGCAGGAAGCCTGGGCCGCGACGGCCACCTCGATCTACTGCCCACGGAACGAGGCGCCTACCCCGAGTTCTACCGGCTGCTGGCAGCCAATATCGACGACGGCGGCGCCACATCCGCACTACCGCTCCCGGTAGACCCGGCAGACGCCGTCGAGGTCCTCAAAGTAATAGAAAAGGCACGCGAACTGGCCTTGGCGCAGAACGGGGCTTAACGTCGGAACGGCAGCCATCCAGAAAGCGTGCGTCAAAGGCGACGAAGGAGCCAGCACGCGTTGGATGTCTGCCGTTCAGACGGCAACCAAGAGGCCTAAGCGGAGACCAGTTCGTGCCAGTCCGCCACGAGGGGCAGGTTGTGTGCCTCGGAGACGGAGTGGTGCGCTACGTGTCCGGCGGCGATGTTGAGGCCGGCGGCGAGGGCCGAATCCTTCTCGAAGGCTGCCTTGACGCCGAGGTTGGCCAGGGCCACGGCGTAGCGCAGGGTGACGTTGGTCAGCGCGTAGGTGGACGTGTTGGGTACGGCGCCCGGCATGTTGGCCACGCAGTAGAAGATCGTGTTGTGGACCTTGTACGTCGGTTCCTGGTGCGTAGTGGGGCGCGTGTCTTCGAAGCAGCCGCCCTGGTCCACGGCGATGTCCACCAGCACGGAGCCGGGCTTCATGCGGGCCACGAGTTCGTTGCTGACCAGCTTGGGGGCCTTCGCACCGGGGATCAGGACGGAGCCGATTACCAGGTCTGCGTCCACCACTGACTTTTCGATCTCGTACTTGTTGGAGGCCACGGTCTTCAGCCGGCCCTGGTACTGGGCGTCGAGTTCGCGGAGACGGTTGATGTTGATGTCCAGGATGGTGACGTCGGCGCCCAGGCCCAGGGCCATCGCGGCGGCGTTGGTGCCAGCGACGCCGGCGCCAAGGACAACCACCTTCGCCGGGCGGACACCCGGAACGCCACCCAGCAGGACGCCCTTGCCGCCGGCAGGTGCCATCAGGGACGTGGCGCCTACCTGCACGGACAGGCGGCCGGCAACCTCGGACATGGGGGCCAGCAGCGGCAGGGTGCGGCCTTCCTGCACGGTCTCGTAGGCGATGGCGGTGACGCCGGAGTTGATGAGTTCCTGGGTGAGTTCCGGTTCGGCGGCGAGGTGGAGGTAGGTGAAGAGGATCAGGCCCTTGTGGAAGCGGTGGTACTCGGCCGTGATGGGTTCCTTCACCTTCATGACCATGTCGGCCCGGGCCCAGACGTCATCGGCCTCGGCGACGATTTCGGCGCCGGCGATCGCGTATTCCTCGTCCGTGATCCCTGAGCCCAGGCCTGCGCCGCGTTCCACCAGGACTGTGTGGCCGTGGGTGCGGAACTCGTTAACGCCAGCAGCGGTGATGGCGACGCGGAATTCGTTGTTCTTGATCTCTTTGGGGACACCGATGATCATTTGTGGCTCCATATTCTCAGGCCGCGTAGGCCCGAAATTGCGGGGGAAGTTGTGCTTCCAGAATAGATCCGGTTGTGACCCAGCTGACAGGAAAGCAAGCTCCGGGGCTTGCAAACTCCGCGTCATTCCGGGAATTTTTGGTTTCATGGATCGACAAATGTTCAGCGTGAGGGCATCAGGTGTCGCCTGCTGTTCGTTCGCCCGGATGCCTGCCGGAGCAGTAGTGTTACCCCATGCAGCAGGACGTGGAACAACTGGTGGAGCAGGTGGCGCAGAAGCTTGGGCGGGGGCTGTCGCTGGAGGACCTGGACGGCCTGCTGCTCGCCTACAGCTCCAACCAGTCCCATGCGGACCGGGTCCGGGTGAACTTCCTGTTGAGCAAGCGGGTCCCGGCCGATGTCAGCACCTGGCAGCTTTCCCACGGCATCGCCACGGCGGTCCGCCCGGTAGCGATTCCCGCCAACCAGGAGCTTGGGATGCTGGGCCGGGTGTGTGTCCCCTTGATGGTGCGCGGTTTCCGCGTCGGCTACCTCTGGGTGCAGCAGGACTCTGCAGAGGAAAATCCGACGGCGATCCTCGCCCAGTTGCCGGACGTCACCCCGGAGATCGAGCTGCTTTCCGGCCTGCTGCTGGATTCCAACACCGCCGAGTCCGAGTTCCGGCGGGGCCGCGAACGCGAGTTCCTGGCCGCCTGTTCCGGCGAGGCCAACGCGGTGGCCGCCGTGGCGGGCTGGAAGGAAATCCAAGGCAAGGGGCCGTGGCAGATGGTCACAGTGCTCGACGCCGATGGCTGGGCCGGCGGCCCGGACCCCATCGCCTCCACGCTGATCCACCGGTCAGCCGCCCTGCAGGCCACGGTGGGAGTGGATGTGGCGCTGTTCAGTGCAGGCACGGAAACCCATTCGGTGGTGCTGTTCCGGGAGTCGGTGGGCCGGGCCAACCATGCCCAGGTACTGGTCCACTACCAGCTGGAGCTGGCCAAACGCTCGGGCCGGCCCGTGCACCGCATCATCCTGGGCATCAGCGAGGGATTTGCGAAGCCACGCGAGCTTGCCGAGGCTTACAGGCAGTCCAGGCAGGCGGCACAGGCGGCGGCGGTGGACCCCCAGCTGGGCGAACTGGTGGACTGCCGGGCCACCGGGGTCTACCAACTGCTGGCATCGGCGGGCGGGGGAGCTGGCGCCTGGGCTGACTCCGGGTCCGTTTATGTACGGATGCTGGAGGACCACGACCGCAACGATGAGCTTCTCCCAGTACTTGAGCTCATCTATGACAACGACGGCTCAGTCCAGGACGTGGCCACCAAACTCCACCTGCACCGCAGCAGCATCTACAACCGGCTGGGCCGCATCCGGCAACTCCTGGGCGTTGACCCGCTGAAGGGGATGCCCCGGCTGGAGCTCCATGCGGCACTCAAGATGCGGCGCTGGGCGGGGCGCCCGCGGATCTAACGGGCCAGGATCTAGCGCACCCCGGACCCAGACGCGCCGGAGCCAGCCCACCCGGGGGCTAGGCCGGCGCTGGCTTCTCTTGCTGATCAAGCTTCTTCTGCCGGTCCAGCCAGGCCATGATGGCCGCCAGCCTGATCCGGCGGTGCGTGCCGCGGTATTCCACCGGAATCTCACCGCGATCGGTCATGTTGCGCAGGTACGTGTGGGAAATCCCGGCGAGTTCGGCCGCCTGGGACGTGGTGAGCATTTCCTCCACACTGCTGACGGTCACCGCTTCGCCGCGGCTCAGCCGAGCGAGCAGGTCCACCACCGCATCCCTCGCCTGGGGCGTCAGCCGGTGGACGGTGCCGTCCACAAAAACCGTAATGTCATTGCCGCCCGCCAGGGCCCGTTGGAGTTTCCCTGCATCTTTGGGTGGAAGCGCAGCCGTCATTTTCGGAGCTATCAATGCCATGGGCACAGCCTAACCCGGTACCTGCGGGCGACGGCGGTATGCTCGCGGGGTGAAGCTCAGTGATGGCGAGGACATTGAATCCGGCGGGCTGGCGGGCCGGCTGTACCGCTCCGTGGCGCCAGGAGGCGAGGTTCAGCGACAGACGTATGTCCTGCTGCACGGGATCGGCGTCTCCCACCGCTACTTTGCGCGGCTGCACCGGGAGCTGGCCCTGGCAGCAGACGTCTACTCCTTTGACCTCCCAGGTTTTGGTGACGCGCCCAAGCCTCGGCGCCAGGTACCGGTGGGTGAGTACGCGGCGTTTGTGCGGGCGGCGCTCGCGGAAGCCGGCGTGACGTCCTGCGTGGTGATCGGGCATTCCATGGGAACCCAGCATGCCGTTGAACTCGCCCTGCAGGAGCCGGAACTCGTTGCCGGCGTGGTGCTGATGGGCCCGGTGGTGGACCCCCGCCGGAAGTCGGTGGCGCGGCAGGCGCTGGCATTGACCCGCGACGCCATGTTCAGCGAGAGCCCGTCCGCGAATGCCATTGTCCTATCGGATTATTTTCGGGCCGGCCCACGCTGGTACCTCACCGAGCTGCCCGTGATGATGCAGTATCCCCTTGAGGCCAGGATCCGGAGAGTCAGCCAGCCGCTGCTTGTGCTGCGCGGCAGCAAGGACCCGGTGGCCGGCCGCGCCTGGTGCCAGCGGCTGGCTGCCCAGGCTCCCCAGGGCAGCCTGGCCGAGATCCCCGGACGCGGCCACGTTTTCCAGCACACCGCCCCGGGGCCGGCGGCCGCTGCGATCACCGACTGGGCCCGGCCCGTGGACGGCTTCGGCGTCACCGCCTGAACGCCACCACGTGAGGTGCGCTCCCGGCGTCGTGCCCTATTCGGCGTCGAGGTCCGTTTCCAGGAGCTTGACCAGCGAATCCAATGCCGCGTCGGCGCCGTCACCTTCAGCCCGGAGCACCACAACATCGCCCTTGGCGGCGCCCAGGGTCATCAGCGACAGGATGCTCGAAGCGTCCAGTGCGTCGTCCTCCGGGTCGCCCTGCATGGCAATGGTGACCTCAACTCCCACGTCCCCCGCGGCTTCAGCAAACAGCGCGGCGGGGCGCGCGTGCAGGCCGGAGCGGCTGGCGATGGTGGCGATGCGTTCGGGCATTGTTCCTCCTGGTGGGTGCTTCGTGGTGTCTGGCTAGAGCGGCGGTTGGTCAAAGGCGGGCGGTCAGAGGCCGAGTTCTTCGAGGACGGGCAGTTTTTCCCGTACCCAAGCCTTGGCTTCGGTGGCGCTGGGCGCGGACAGGGCCAGCTTGGCCAGCTGCTGCGCCTCGGCCAGCGTGACGGTCTTCAGCACCGCGGCCACAGCGGCCAGGGACCGCGCGGTCATGGACAGCGTGTTGACGCCCAGCCCGGTAAGTACGACGGCGAGGGCCGGGTCAGCGGCCGCCTCACCGCAGACGCCCACGGGTTTGTTGTTGCCTTCCGCACGGGAGCCTTCCACGGTCAAACCCACCAGGCGCAGCACGGCGGGCTGCCAGGGTGTGTTCAGTCCTGCCAGCGGGCCGAGTTGGCGGTCCGCGGCCATGGCGTACTGGGTGAGGTCGTTGGTGCCCAAGCTCGCGAAGCCCACCTCGCGCAGGATGGCCTCGGCGGTGAGTGCGGCGGAGGGGACTTCCACCATCACGCCGGGCGTCTTGATGCCGGCGTCGGCGCACATTGAGGCGAAGCGGGCCGCCTCTTCCGCCGTCGAGATCATTGGGGCCATGACCCACACGTCCGCTTCGGACTGCTTCTCGGCCAGGGCGATGGCTTCCAGCTGGCGGTCCAGCACGCCAGGTGTGGTGAAGTCAGTGCGGTAGCCGCGGACGCCCAGGGCCGGGTTGGGCTCCGTGGAGTCGGTCAGGAACGGAAGCGGCTTGTCGGCGCCGGCGTCGAGCGTGCGCAGGACCACTTTTTTTCCCGGGAACGCATCAAAAACGCTCTTGTAGGCCGCGGCCTGTTCCTCCACGCTGGGCTCGGAGTCCCGTTCGAGGAAGCAGAATTCGGTGCGGAAAAGGCCCACGCCCTGGGCGCCAAGCTTGGCGGCAGCCTCGGCGTCTTTGCCGCCGCCAACGTTGGCGAGCAGCGGCACCAGGTGGCCGTCCGCCGTCGTGCCCGTGCCGCTGAACTCGGCCAGCAGGGAAGCCGTGGCCGCCCATGCTTCCGCTGCGGCACGCAGTGATTCGTCGGGCTCAGCTGTGATGGTGCCGGCCGCGCCGTCCACATAGACGTCCGTGCCGTCCGGGAGTTCGTCCACGCCTACGGCTGCCACCACGGCCGGCAGGCCAAGGGAGCGGGCGATGATGGCGGTGTGGGACTGGGGGCCGCCGCCCGCTGTAACGAGTGCCAGTACCTTGTTCGGGTCCAGGGTCGCGGTGTCCGCCGGCGCCAGATCCTCGGCCACCAGGACGAACGGCGTATTGGATGCCGGAATGCCGGGCGCGGGCACGCCGCGCAGCTCGGCGACGATCCGTGCGCGCACATCCAGGACGTCAGTGGCGCGTTCGGCCATGTAGCCGCCCAGGTTGTGAAGCATTTCAGCAACGGAGGAACCGGACTCCCAGATGGCGCGCTCGCTTGAGGCGCCGCGGGCAACGAGCTTGGCCGCACCCTTGATCAGCATGGTGTCCTTGGCCATGAGTGCCGTGGCTTCCAGGACTGCTTTGCCGTCACCTGTGGCGTGGGCGGCACGGGACTTCAGTTCGTCGTGCACCGCCTGGGAGGCCGTCTTGAGGGCGGCGGTCGCGTCCTCGGCCGTGACTCCGGCGGCCAGTTGCTCGCCTGCGGGGGGTTCGCTGATCGGTTTGGGCATCTGCCGGACGGTTCCGATGATGCGGCCGGGGCTGACGCCAACTCCTGGGAAGGTCTGCACTGAAGGTCCTCATTCTCTGCCGGTAGCCAGGCCCGCCTAGGTTATCCCGGCGCCATGCCGGGGCCGCCGCGACCACTATGTGCGAGGGCGGAAACGTGCCTGAAAAAATTGTATGTGATTCAGTTCATATAGCAATGCTATAGGTGATAGGGTAGCGGCTATGAGTTTGGATGGCCAGCTTCCCCCCAAAATGCGTCTGTTGCGTGCAGCGGCCGAATTGCTGGCAAAGTCCGCGGGAGCATCCGTCTCCACCCGCCAGATCACGCAGCTGGCAGGGGTTACGGCGCCCACGCTGTACCACCACTTCGGTGACAAGGAAGGTCTCTTTGACGCCGTCGTCGCCGCAGGTTTTGAAGAGTATGTTGCGGGCGAGAGGGACTTCGCCCGGTCCGGACATCCGCTGGAAGACATCCGGCGGATGTGGGATAACCACGTCCAGTTCGGGCTCAAGCAGCCGGAACTGTACCTGGTGATGTTCGGCAATATCCGCCCGGAAAGCCGCCCCGCCATCGTCGCCGAAGCCGAGGCGCTGATGGAGGAGATGCTGAACAAGGCAGCGGCTGCGGGCCAGCTGAACGTCCAGCCGCGCGAAGCAGCCAGGTCCATCCTGGCCGCCAACGTGGGTGTGACCTTGATGCTGATTGCGGAACCGGCCGCCGAACGGAACCTTGAACTGTCCATCATGACCCGGGACGCCATGATCTTTGCGGTGTCTGCGGCGCAAGCCGAAGGGGCCGCGCCGGAAGACTCCGGCAAGTCCTCGGTGGTGGTGGCAGCGATTGCCCTGAACGCCGCGCTCCAGGCATCGCACTCAGACCAGCTCTCCAGCTCGGAACTCAAACTGTTCCTCGAATGGCTTCACCGAATCTCCACCAGCACGTCGTCGTAAGTATCGGACCCATCCTGCGCTGCAGCAGGAATGACGGTTAGGAAAGCACATGGCAACAGAGACAGTTGCGAAACCCCGCACCAGCCTGCGGGTCGGCGTCCAGAAGTTCGGGACGTTCCTGTCCGGCATGATCATGCCCAACATTGGCGCGTTCATCGCGTGGGGGCTCATCACGGCCCTCTTCATTGAGAAGGGCTGGATCCCGGTCCCGGCCTTGGGCGGCTTCGACACCAACGCCGAGGGAGTCCCCAATGTGGGCCTGGTTGGCCCCATGATCACCTACCTGCTGCCGCTCCTGATCGCCTACACCGGCGGCCGGATGGTCTACGACGTCCGCGGCGGCGTGGTGGGAGCCATCGGCACCATGGGCGTCATTGTGGGCGCCGGCATCCCGATGTTCATCGGCGCCATGATCATGGGCCCCCTCGGCGGCTGGACCATGAAGAAGATCGACCTCCTGTGGGAAGGCAAAATCCGCCCGGGCTTCGAGATGCTGGTCAACAACTTCTCGGCCGGCATCTGGGGCGCACTGCTGGCGATGCTGGGGTTCTACGGCATCTCCCCGCTGGTCCAGGCGTTCAGCACCGGCGCCGGCAATGTGGTGCAGTTCCTGGTCAACAACGGCCTGCTGCCGCTCACCAGCATTTTCATCGAGCCCGCCAAGGTGCTGTTCCTGAACAACGCTATCAACCACGGCGTGCTGACCCCGCTGGGCATCCAGCAGTCGTTGGAGCAGGGCAAGTCGATCCTGTTCCTCCTCGAAGCCAACCCCGGTCCCGGCATGGGGATCCTGCTCGCGTACATGTTCTTCGGGAAGGGCATTGCCAAGGGTTCGGCCTCCGGCGCAGCGATCATCCACTTCCTCGGCGGCATCCACGAAATCTACTTCCCGTACGTCCTGATGCGCCCGCTGCTGATCCTGGCCGCAATCGCCGGCGGCATGACGGGTATCGCCACCATGGCCATCACCGGCTCCGGACTCGTTGCGCCGGCGGCGCCTGGCTCGATCATCGCCGTGCTCGCCCAGACCTCCCGCGACAGCTACGTCGGGGTGATCCTCGCGGTGGTTCTTGCCACCACAGTCTCCTTCCTGGTGGCCTCCGTGATCCTGAAGACCACCAAGCACAGCGACGAGACGGACCTGACCGACGCCACGTCCAAGATGGAAGCCATGAAGGGCAAAAAGAGCTCCGTCTCCTCAATGCTGACCGGCGCTGGTGCAGGTGGCGGCGTGGGCACGGCTGTCCTCGCCGGCCCCATCAAGAACATTGTGTTCGCGTGCGACGCCGGCATGGGCTCCAGCGCCATGGGCGCCTCGGTGCTGCGGAACAAGATCAAGGCCGCCGGGTTCCCGGACGTCAAGGTCACCAATGCCGCGATCGCCAACCTCAGCGACACCTACGACGTTGTGATCACGCACCAGGACCTGACCGAACGCGCCAAGCCCGTCACCTCCAGTGCGGCCCACTACTCCGTGGACAACTTCATGAACAGCCCGCGGTACGACGAGATTGTGGAGCTGGTCAAGGAGCACAACACCGAAGGCGCAACGCCCGACGCCGGTGCTGCCGCCGGTGCCGCAGCTGCCGCTGGCCACGGCGCGCACGTTGCCAGTGCCCCTGTGGATGCCTCACCCGCCGCCGGCAGCGGTACAGCACCTGCCGAAGCTGCGGGGACGGCGGCGCCTTCCGACATCCTCGTGGCCGACAGCGTCATCCTCAACGGCACCGCCACCACCCGCGATGCCGCCATCGACGAAGCCGGCCGGCTCCTCCTGGCCCGCGGCGCCGTGGACGAGGGCTACCTCGCGGCCATGCACGAACGCGAGGAATCCGTGTCCACCTACATGGGCAGCTTGCTGGCCATCCCGCACGGCACCAACGCCGCCAAGGACCACATCCTGAAGTCGGCGGTGTCCGTGATCCGCTACCCGGACGGCATCGACTGGAACGGCAAGCAGGTCAAGTTCGTGGTGGGCGTCGCCGGCATCAACAACGAACACCTCCACATCCTGTCCTCCATCGCGAAGGTCTTCACCAACAAGGCCCAGGTGGCCCAGCTGGAAGCGGCCACGTCCGTTGAGGAAGTCCTGGAGCTGTTCGGAAAGGTGAACGCATAGTGAAGGCGGTACATTTCGGAGCCGGCAACATCGGCCGCGGCTTTGTGGGGCTGCTGCTGCACCAGGCCGGTTATGAGGTGGTGTTCGCGGATGTCGCGGACACGCTCATCGACCAGCTGGCGGCAGCAGACAGCTACAACGTCCACGAGGTGGGGGAGAACCCCACCGTCCGGACGGTGGACAACTTCCGCGCGCTGAACTCCGGCACGCAGGAAGCGGAGCTGGTGCGGGAAATCGCGACGGCGGACATCGTCACCACCGCCGTGGGACCGCACATCCTGAAGTTCGTGGCGCCCGCCATCGCCAAGGGCATCGCGGCGCGGGCTACCGGGCTGGCGCCGCTGCAGGTTATGGCCTGCGAGAACGCCATCAACGCCACGGACATCCTGCGGGCCGAAGTCGCGGCGCTCTGGGACGACGCCGCCGGCTCCCTGGACGACGCGGCGGTGTTTGCGAACACCGCCGTGGACCGGATTGTGCCCAACCAGGCGCCGGGCCAGGGCCTGGACGTCACCGTGGAGACGTTCTACGAGTGGGTCATCGACCGGACGGCATTTGGCGATGCTGCGCCGGTCATCCCGGGGGCGACGTTTGTGGACGAGCTCTCGCCCTACATCGAGCGGAAGCTCTTCACCGTGAATACCGGGCACGCCTCCGCGGCGTATCTCGGGTTCGAGGCCGGCCTGGAAAAGATCTCCGATGCCATGGCCGACCAGGACGTCGCGGAAGACGTCCGGGCCGTCCTGGAGGAAACCAAGCAGCTCCTCGTGGCCAAGCACGGCTTCAACAACGACGAGCAGGAAGCCTACGTCCAGAAGATCCTGGTCCGGTTCTCCAACCCGCACCTGCCGGACACCGTGAACCGGGTGGGCCGCGCCCCGATGCGCAAGCTCAGCCGGCATGAACGGTTCATCGGCCCGGCAGCCGAGCTCGCCGAACGCGGGATCGTGCCCGAGGCACTCCTGGGTGCCATCGCCGCGGCCCTTCGCTTCACCGACCCCGCCGACGCCGAGGCTGCCGAGCTTGCGCAGATCCTGGCGTCCTCATCGGCGGACGACGCCACAGCCCGGATCACCGGGCTGGCTCCGGAGCACCCCCTGTTCGCAGCCGTGTCCACGCTGGTGGAGGAACGCCAGGCAGAAGGGGCGAAGGCGCCCGCCTGACCCTCTCTCACTTCGTGCGGGTTTTTCCCAAACCCTCTCGCAGTTCCTGCGGGTTTTTCCTGAACCCTCGCGCAATCACGACGCCGGCACTCACCCGAGTGCCGGCGTCGTGCGTTGTGATCTCCTACCCTGGGGCGTGGTCTCGGCGTCGTACGTTGGGTCCCGGGAACAGCCGTGGAATGCTGGGGAGATGACCACGAACCCCGGCGCCTTGACCCCCTTGCTGACTGCCGACGTCGACGGCGGGACCTTCCGCCTCAGGCACGCAGTCGCCGCGGACCTGCCCGCCATCGTGGCACTGCTGGCCGACGATTCCTTGGGCGCCAGCCGCGAGCTGGGCCACGAGATGGCACCGTACGAGCGTGCTTTCGAAGCGATCGACGCCGATCCGTCCCATTTGCTCGCGGTGGGGGAGTACGTGCCGGTTGGGGCAGCTGACGGCCCCGTAGTGGCCACTTTCCAGCTGAGCTTCCTTCCCGGCATCTCGCGGCAGGGCTCCTGGCGCTCGCAGATTGAGGCGGTCCGCGTGGCGGGCAGCCTTCGTGGCCAGGGCCTGGGAAACCTGATGGTGGGGTGGGCGATCGACGAATCCAGGCGCCGCGGCTGCACGTTGCTGCAGCTGACCACACACAAGACGCGGACGGCCGCCCACCGCTTCTACGAGCGGCTCGGCTTTGACGCCAGCCATGAGGGCATGAAGCTCACGCTCTGACCCGGGCGTTATGCCTTCTTGGAACCCTTGGGCACAAACAGCGTCTCGGCCTGCTCCAGGGACATGCCGTTGGTTTCCGGCACCTTGAACATCACAAAGAAGAACGACGCCGCCGCGAACAGCGCGTACATGGCGTAGGTCAGGGGCAGGGACGCGGCGGCCATCACCGGGAAGCTGAGCGTGATGGAAAAGTTGGCCACCCATTGCGCGGCGGCGGCCAGGCCCAGGGCACGGGCACGGATCCGGGACGGGAAGATCTCGCCGAGGAGGACCCAGACCAGCGGGCCCCAGGATGCGCCGAAGCTGACCACAAAGATGTTGGCGGCCACCAGGGCCACCGGACCCCAGACGCCCGGCAGGGAGATCTCGGAGCCGGAGCCAACTGCGGCCGAGAACGCCAGCGCCATGGTGCCCAGCGAAACCGCCATGCCGATGGAACCGGCCAGGAGGATGGGCCGGCGGCCGATCCGGTCCACCAGGGCGATGGCCACGAGTGTGACCAGGATGTTGGTGATGGAGGTTGCCACCGAGATGGTGAGCGAGTCCTTCTCCTGGAAACCGACGGCCTTCCACAGCGTGGTGGAGTAGTAGAAGATCACGTTGATGCCCACGAACTGCTGCAGGACGGAGAGGATGATGCCCACCCAGACCACTGCCTGCAGGCCGAACGTCTTGCCGCGGAGCGAGCCTTTCTGCCCGGAGAGCTTGTCCTCTTCGATGGCGTCCTGGATCTCGCGGATGTGCCGGTCGGTGTCCTCGGAGGGCGCGATGGAGTCGAAGACCTTGCGGGCTTCGTCTTCTTTGCCCTGGAACACCAGGAACCGCGGGGATTCCGGGAGGGTGTAGGCAATCCAGCCGTACACCACGGCGGGAACCGCTGCGGCGAGGAACATCCAGCGCCAGGCTTCCAGGCCCAGCCAGAAGGCCTGGTCGGCGCCGCCTGCGGTGGTGGCGAAGAGTGCGTCGGACAGGAGTGCGGCGAAGATGCCGGTGGTGATGGCCAGCTGCTGCAGCGACGCCAGCCGGCCACGGACCTGCCGCGGGGAAATCTCGGAAATGTAGGCCGGTGCGATCACTGAGGCCAGGCCGATGCCCAGGCCGCCCACCAGGCGCCAGAAGATCAGGTCCCAGACGCCGAAGGCGAAGCCGGTTCCGATGGCGCTGACCAGGAACAGCAAGGCGCCGAGCTTCATGGCGGGGATGCGGCCGTGGCGGTCGGCGACTTTGCCGGCGAGGAAGGCGCCTGCCGCGCAGCCCAGCAGGGCGATGGCCACGGCGAAGCCGGTCACGGCCTCGGAGAGCGCGAACTCGTCCTTGATGGCGTCTACTGCGCCGTTGACCACGGAGGAGTCGAAACCGAACAGGAATCCGCCCACCGCGCCTGCGAGTGCCAGCCAGATCACCCGCTGCGGGATCTTGGCGGTTGTCTGCTCCTTGGCGGTGGGCATGCTGCTCCCTGGGATTGGGGGTCGGGTGGATGCGGTGCGGACGTCGTCGGCTGCGGTACCGGCTTATGACCGGCGCACACGCGCTACACAGTGTGGCACGTCACCGCCCGCCGTTCCACTTGGCCGCTTCCCGCACGGAAGGGGAGGACGACGACGGCGGGAGGCCGCCGTCGTCCTGTCTGTGGTTTCCGCAGGGCCTGCTTACGCCTTCCCGCGGTAGCGGCGCAGGGCGAGGTAGGCGACGCTTCCGGCCAGGAGTCCCCAGAACGGCGAGACGATGCCCGCCGGAGCTACTCCCGACGCGGTGACCACCAGGGTGATCAGGGCCGCCTCCGCCGCGATCGGGTTGGCCTTGAAGTCCGAAATGGTGTCGATCAGCGAGCCGTGCAGTGCACCCAGGAGTGCCACGCCGGCGAGGGCCGCCATCATGGCTGCCGGGACGGCGGAGAAGAGTGTCACGGCGGCACTGCTGAAGAGGCCGAAAAGGATATAGAAGACGCCGCAGAAAACGCCAGCCATGTAGCGGCGGTCCTTGTCCGGGTGCGCCTCCGGGCCGGCGCAGATTCCGGCCGTGATGGCCGCTAGATTGATGCCGTGCGAGCCCAGCGGGGCCGAGACCAGCCAGGCCAGTGAAGCCCCGCCGAGGACCAGTTTGTCGTTGACCTTGTAGCCAAGGGTTCCCATCATGGCCAGCCCAGGTCCGTTCTGCCCGGCCATGGTCACGATCACCAGCGGCACAGCGATCCCCATGATCGCCTGGAAATCGAAAGTGGGTGTGGTCCACACCGGTCCGGAGAGGTCGAGCGTCAGGTCGGGCGCCTGGGCCTGACCTGTCAGTGCGCTTAGCGCCACCCCCACCGCCATGGCCACGAGCACGGCGTACCGCGGGGTGATCCGCCGTCCGATCAGGAAAGCCACCACCAGCCCGCCGGCAACGATGGGGGACGTGACCACCGCCTCGACGGCCTTCAGGACAAAGGGCAGCAGCACCCCGGCGAGTACCGCGGCCATCACCGGCTTCGGCACGATGGCCAGGAGCCGCCCGAACCAGCCGGTCACGCCCACGATCAGCGCCAGCAAAGCCGCCACGACATAGGCCCCGATCGCGTCGCTGTACTCGTAATTCCCCAGTGCCGTCAGCAGGAGCGCCGCCCCGGGAACGGACCACGCCACCACAATCGGCTGGCGCGTCACGAGGCTGAGCACCACACACGTCACGCCGCTGGCCACCGCCAGGGACCAGACCCACGACGTGGTGCGTTCCGCGCTGAGGCCTGCACTCTGGGCGGCCTGCAGGACCACCAGCATGGGGCCGGCGTAGGAAATGGCCACCGCCACGAATCCCGCCGTCACCGCGGACAACGAGAAGGACTTCCTCAGCGGGAGGCGCGTGGGCCGGTGCTCTGTCAGGGGGCTCGTCATCGGACTCCTTAGGCTCGTCGGTGAGTTGCGGCCCGGTGAGTGCTGCTTGCCTCGGGCGGCGGCGCCGGGGGCGGCACGTTCCGGAGTCTAGCCGCTGCGTGCGTGCGGCCGGTGTCACGTGAAGCACGCTTTTGGGCCGGCCGGGGCGGGAAAAGCCCGGGTTTCCGCGGAACGACAACGGCAGTCAGCCTAGAAGACTGCCTGCCGTGACAGGTTGCCGCGCGAATGCATGGGTCCGGTGAACCCAGAAGCGCTAGTGGGCCGCCACCGGCGCAGCACCGACCTCCTGCGGAGCGACTTTCGGGTCCGTCAGCTTCTTGTTCGGCAGTGCGAAGCTGATCAGGAACGCGATCCCGGTGAGGACGGCCGCGGTGATCATCACGGTGTCGATCGCGTAGGCGAAGCCTTCAGTAATGGGCCGGGTGAGAGCGCTGTTGGCGGAGGGGAGCCAGCTGGTGTCATTGAGCGATTCGTTCGATGCCCCGTTCTGGAAGAACTCGTAGAGCTTCGCGTTCGCGGGGTCCGCCGCCACGGCCGGGTCGCGCAGCACGGCCTGGTAGTCGGCACTGGACATGGCTGACTTCATGGTGTCGGCGATCCGGCTTGCGGCCAGGCTGAACAGCATGGAGATGAACACGGCTGTGCCCACTGCGCCGCCCATGGAGCGGAAGAACGCGGCGGACGACGTGCCCACGCCCATGTCCTTCGGGGGCACGGAGACCTGCATGGCCAGGGTGAGCGGCTGCATGCAGAAACCCAGTCCCATGCCGAAGAACACGGCGATCACGCCGGGAACCCAGAGGCCCGTATCCACGCCCAGGGACAGGCCCATGGTCACAGCGGCGGCGGTGAGGGTGCCCGTACCCACGATGGGGAAGATCCTGTACGTGCCCGACGCCGAAATGGTGCGGCCCGCGGTGATGGAACCGGTCAGGATGCCCACCGTGAAGGTGATCATCATCAGGCCGGCTTCGGTAGGTGTGAGCCCCTTGACCAGCTGCAGGTACATGGGCAGCATGGCGATGGCGCCGAACATGCCGATGCCGATGATGAAGTTCAGCAGCGAGGACAGGCCAAAAGTAGCGTTCCTGAAGAGCCGGAGCGGGATCAGGGCGTAGTCCCCGGCGCGCTTTTCAGCCAGCAGGAACCAGATGATGCCCACCGCGCCCAGGCCGTAGCAAAGGAAGGAGTTCAGCGACATAAAGCGCCAGCTGCGGCCCTGTTCCGCCACCAGCAGCAGCGGGACAATGGCGAGCGTGATGGCGGCCGCGCCGAAGTAGTCGATCTTCTGCTTCACGTGCTTGGCCGGCAAGTGCAGGAACATGAACACCACGGCCAAGGCAGCAAGGCCGATCGGCAGGTTGATGAAGAACACCCAGCGCCAGCCGTCAAAGCCCAGGATGTTGGCGGAACCTGCGAACGCGCCGCCCACCACGGGGCCGAGCACGGAGGAGATGCCGAATACCGACATGAAGTAGCCCTGGTACTTGGCCCGGTCCTTGAGGGACACGATGTCGCCGATGATGGTCAGCGCGAGGGCCAGCAGGCCGCCGGCGCCCAGGCCCTGGACGCCGCGGGCGATGGCCAGTTCCGTCATGGAGTGCACTGAGCCGGCGTAGAGCGAGCCGACCAGGAAGATGACGATGGCGATCAGGTACAGCGGTCGGCGGCCGAAGATGTCGCTCAGCTTGCCGTACAGCGGCGTGCTGACGGTGGACGTGATGAGGTACGCGGTGGTGGCCCACGCCTGCAGGGACAGCCCGTCGAGATCATTAGCGATGGTGTAGATGGAGGTGGACACGATGGTCTGGTCCAGGGATGCCAGGAACATGCCCAGCATGAGCCCCACCATCACGGTGACGATCTGACGCTGTGTCAGGGTTTCGCCGGCGGCACGCACAGCGGTTATTTTGGACATGGCTACTCCAGGAAAGAATAAAGGGATCACGTTAACATAGTTGCTTTCAGTAACTATGTTAGTTCCCGTTTCATTCCCGCTGCCAGAAATTTCTTCCGCGGCCGCCGCCCCGACCGGCCCCGCCGCAGCCAGAGGACCTCGCTCAGCGCTCCACGAGGATGCCGTCCGGATCGCACCAGACGGTGACTCCGGGACGGAACGTCACGCCGTCGAGCACTACATCCACATCAACCTCACCGGCGCCGGCCTTGGCGCTCTTGCGCGGGTTGCTGCCCAGCGCCTTGACGCCCAGATCCAGTTGGGCGATCGCCTCGCGGTCGCGGATGGCGCCGTTAATCACGACGCCGGCCCAGCAATTCGCCACGGCGCTCTCGGCGATCATGTCCCCCATCAGGGCGGTGCCCAGCGAACCGCTGCCGTCCACCACCAGCACGGCGCCGTTGCCGGGGGTGGCCAGCGTGGACTTGACCAGGGCGTTGTCCTGGAAGCAGCGGATGGTCCGCACCGGGCCGCTGAAGTGTGTACGGCCGCCGAGGGACTGGAACTGGAGTGAAACGGACGCCAGTTCCTCGCCGCGCTCGTCGTACAGATCGGCGGTGTTGACGGGGCTGTTGGTGTTGCCTGCAGCAGATGCGGTCATTGGATCTCCAGGTGTTCAGTGTCGTCGTGGGCTGCGCGCTGTCCATCGCCACACAAGGCATGCTCCGTATGACAGGCGGCGCGATGCAGCCCACGATAGTCTGATTTTCAGAATCACCAACCGTTCCAGGGGGAACCAGCATGAGCCTGTCCGACACACCCGCAGCACCGGATCCCAGCGCTGCGCCGGTTCCCGGAGCGGCCGCGGAAAGCTCGACGGCGGCGCTCGCCGAGCCGACGCGGAAGGTCACCGCGCGCTGGGTGACCGGGCTGGTGCTGGTCAATGTAGGCATCAACGCCGCGTTCTTCGGCCCCATCAATGTCTTCATCGGCCAGCAGGCCATCGGCATTGACGCCGCCAACAAGGAAGCCATCCTCTCCCTGGTGACGGGTTGCGGCGCCGCCGTTTCGCTGGTGGCCAACCCGCTTTTCGGCGCCTTGTCCGACCGGACGGTCTCCGGTTTCGGCCGCCGTGCCCCGTGGGTCCTGGCCGGCGCCGTCCTGGCCACGGCTGCGTTGCTGGCGATGTCCGGAGCCACGGCGGTGGCCCTCATGGTCCTCTTCTGGTGCCTGGTCCAGCTCGGTGCCAACGCAGCCTACGCGGCCATCACCGCTGCCGTCCCGGACCGTGTGCCGGTGCTCCAGCGCGGGGGAGTGGGCGGGCTGGCGGCGATGGGCCAGACCCTGGGAATCCTGCTCGGCGCAGTTTTCGGTGCCGTGGTCTCCGGAAACTTCATGGTGGGGTACACCATGTGTGCGGCCGCCCTGCTGTTCTCCGTGCTGCCCTATCTCTTCCACCGGAACGATCCCCCGCTCCCGCGGGAGGCCCGGCCGCCGTTCACCTGGACCGGATTTTTGCGCGGTTTCTGGATCAGCCCTGCCCGCCACCCGGACTTCGCCTGGGCCTGGCTCACCCGCTTCCTGGTCAACGTAGGCAACCAGCTCACCATCGTCTACCTGCTCTTTTTCCTCCGGGACGTCATCAAGCATGAGGACCCGGCGCTGGGTGTCCTGATGCTCACGGGAATCTACGCGGTGATGGTCATGATCACCGCAGTGCTGGCCGGACCATGGAGTGACCGGGTGGGTAAACGCAAGCCGTTTGTGATCGGCTCGTCCGCCACCATCGCCACGGCCGGACTGATTATGGCCTTTTTCCCGGTGTGGCCGGGGGCCCTGGTGGGGGCCGCCGTCCTGGGCGTCGGCTTCGGCGCCTACCTTGCAGTGGACTTCGCGCTGCTGACCCAGGTGCTGCCGCAGGCCGCTGACCGGGGGAAAGACATGGGGGTCATCAATGTGGCCAATTCCCTGCCGCAGGTGTTTGCCCCGCTGATCGCCTTCCTCTCCCTGCAGTTCCTCGGCGGGTACGTCACGTTGTTCACCACAGCCGCCGTCATCGGCCTGCTGGGGGCCGTGTTCGTGGTCAAAATCAAGGGGGTCGACTGACTCCGGCATTTGCCCGTGCCGTATAGTTGAGGCGGACTGCACCACGGGATGGGGACTCTCCCTGCCGCTGCACCATTGGAACACAACCCCGGAATCCTGATGCCCGAGACCTTTTCAGCCCATCCGTCCATGGCCGCCCGGCCCGCCACCCCGCGCCAGCGGCTGCGTTACACGCGCGTCCTTGAATCTGCCGCGGGATTTGCCCGCAAAGGGCTGGAGTCTGTGGACCTCGCGGAAATTTCGGAAAAATCCGGGGTGCCTCTGGGCACCGTCTACCGCTATTTCCCCACCGCGAACCACCTGATGCTGTCCCTCTACCGCCAGCAGCTGGACGAGCTTCAGGGCAGGGCCCGCACGTCAGCGGCCAGCTTCGGCGGCCGCGCCCTCACCGGTGTGGTCATGGAGATCTTCCATATGCGGGTGATGCAGCCGGCAGTCGAGCAGTGCCTGAGCCGCTGCGTCTACCTCAAGGACAAGGACACCACGGCACTCCTGCATGAAATCGATGCCCTGAGCGAAACGGCGGTGGCCACCGCCTCCGACGACGCCGTAGCGGCCCGGGTGCTCCTGCTGACCGTCACTGGTCTGGTCCAGTCCGTCCGCAACCGCAGGCTCTCGCTCTTTGAGGCCGAAGAGGACCTCAAAAAGGCCTGCACTTTGCTTGCTCCGGTGGCTGCCGGGGCCCGGGCTGCCCACCGATCGGCGTAACTGGTCTAGACCAGATGGCCAATAAATACGTCTTTATTCCGTGACGTGGCTCACAAATACGCCTGATTAAACGATTTAGCAGGCCTCGGGACCCTCAAATGCACTTTCCGGGGCGTGAGCGCTGTTTAGTATTGCAGGACCGGAGTGGCTGGCAACCCGCATCTGCAAGGGCTTCACCCCGGGCCCGCCACCTCTGGGCCCAAGAAGCAACGAATTCCACCTTGAGCCTCCCTGTGCTTGAGCCTTTCTGCGCCGTGCGCCCACGGCTAGCCCCAGGAGACAACGACGTGTCCATTGACGTAATCGCACCTACCGACAATTCAGCAGCCACCGCCCTGACCGAGGCCGAAATCTTCGACGCCCACCAGGGTGGCAAGCTCTCGGTCACCAGCACGGTCCCGCTGTCCAACAAGCGCGACCTGTCCATCGCCTACACTCCCGGTGTCGCCGAGGTCAGCCGCGCCATCCACAACAACCCGGAACTCGCCAAGACCCTCACCTGGGCGCAGCGCCTGGTGGTTGTGGTCAGCGACGGCACCGCGGTGCTGGGCCTGGGCAACATCGGCGCGGCCGCCTCACTCCCCGTGATGGAGGGCAAGTCCGCCCTGTTCAAGACCTTCGGCGAGCTGGATTCCATTCCCCTGGTCCTGAACACCACGGACGTTGATGAGATCGTGGAAACCCTGGTCCGTCTTCGCCCCAGCTTCGGTGCGGTCAACCTCGAGGACATCTCGGCCCCCCGTTGCTTCGAGCTCGAAGAGAAGCTCATCGAAGCCCTGGACTGCCCGGTCATGCACGATGACCAGCACGGCACCGCTGTGGTGGCCCTCGCCGCCCTGACGAACGCCGCCAAGGTCACCGGCCGCGAACTCGCAGACCTCCGCGTAGTGGTTTCCGGCGCCGGAGCAGCAGGCATCGCCGTCGCCGAAATCCTGCTCGCCGCCGGCATCACGGATGTTGTCCTGCTCGACTCAAAGGGCGTCATCAACCGGGAGCGGGCCGACATTGCCGCCGACCCGCAGAGCAAGAAGTCCCAGATGGCAGGGCGCAGCAATCCCCGCAGTGTCACGGGCGGCCCCGGCGAAGCGCTGCTGGGCGCTGACGTGTTCATCGGGGTTTCCTCCTCGAAGCTGGACGAGGCGCATCTGAGGCTGATGAACGCCGATTCCATCGTGTTCGCCCTCTCCAACCCGGACCCCGAAGTCCTGCCCGAGGTGGCCGCCAAGTACGCCGCCGTGGTGGCCACCGGCCGCAGCGACTTCCCCAACCAGATCAACAACGTCCTGGCCTTCCCCGGAATCTTCCGCGGCGCGCTGGACGCCGGTGCCCGCCGGATCACGCCCGCCATGAAGCTTGCCGCGGCACGAGCCATTGCCGAACTCGCGGAAGCTGACCTTTCGGTGGACTACATCGTGCCCAGCCCGCTGGACCCGCGCGTTGCCCCGGCAGTGACGGCCGCCGTCGCCGCCGCCGTGGAAGCCGAGTAGCCTCCGCAGCCACAAGCTGACACAACGCCCGACGGCGGTGCCTCCCTTGGAAGGGAGGCACCGCCGTCGATGCTATTCAGGTCAGTGGCCGATGCCGATCTGGTCCACGGTCCAGAAGGCGCTGTTGGTGCCCGTGTACTTGAAATGCACCCGGGCTGATTTGGCTCCCGACGGAACCTGCAGCTCGATCCTTTCGAAGCCGTTGGCGTTGCTGCGGTAGGACTTGACCAGCTGTGGTGCACCGCCGTCGAAGCTCACCAGCACATCCCCGGTCTGCGGGCCGTCCACGCGGTAGTTGCTCGAGAAGGTCAGCACGGCCGTTTTGCCGTTGACCTTGTAATCCGGGCTGACAAGGGTGGAGTCGAACTGCCCAGGCGCATGGGCTTTATCATCCCATTCATCTGAGTCCGCCACGGCAAATACATTCCGGTTCCGGACGCTGGTCTCACGGCCCTGTCCTCGATCCGTGTTGGTCCAGAAGTCGTCGGTGGCAAAAGACCAGCCGCTCCACTCCGTAACACCGCCGGCCGGCATGGCGGAGTTGTCGATGCTCCAGCCCTCGGGGGTGGCATTGGTCCAGCCCTTGAGGTCAGCTGCCAGGCCGGCTTCGTCAACCCGGGTCCTGAGGGTGTCGCTCAGGCTGTCGAAAGCGTCCGCAGCGACCTTTGAGAACGGAGTGCCATCCAGGTTCCAGGCTGCATCAGTCTGAACCCCGGAATGCTTCAGTACGGATGGAGCGATGTCAGCGATCTTGACGTCGTTGCGGACCGTGCCTTTCTTGATGCCTGCGCCCTGGGCTATGACAAAGGTCTGGCGCTCCCCGGGGGTGTTTCCGCCATGGCCTCCTGTGGGGGTGTGCCCGTGGTCCGCGGTGATCACGATCAGCCATTCCTCGGTGGAGTAGCTGGGGCGCTGCCGGACAGCCTGCAGAATTTCGCCCACCTGGCTGTCGGCGCGGCGGGTGGCTGCGAGGTAACCCTCGCTGTTCGTACCACCGGAATGGCCGGCGCCATCCACCTCGTCAAGATGCACAAAGGTGCTGTCGGGGTTGCCGTGGCTGAGGTAATCAACTGCCTTGGCCGTGGTGCCCGCGTCGTTGCCGCCGGCAAGCCGAAGATCCACCTTGTTGCCGAAAATCTTCTGCGGGACGGGGGACCAGGTGCCAACCACCAGGGTTGAAGCTTCGGGGGAGGCGGTTTCCAGTCGGGTGAGGTAGTCCGGGTACTGGGAGTAGTTCGGGGCCGTGAAGTTGTTATCCACTACCTTGTGCTTGTCCGGCCACACTCCTGTGGCGATGCTTGACCAGCCCGGCCCGGACACCGTGGGTGCCATGGGGTTGGCATAAAGGTTGCTGGTGGCAGTCATTCCGCCGTTCATCAGTTGCTGCAGATTCGGCACGCCGGCCTGCGCGAAAGTGGAGATGGACGCGCCGTCAATCCCGATCACCAAGGTCTTCTGGGACTTCGTGCCGGCGGGGAGCCCTGCGTAGGGTGCCGTGTCGGCGGCCGTCAGTGGTTCAGCCGGAGTGCCAGGCGCCAGAGGCGTGGCCATCGCCCCTGGAACGCCGACGGCAGAAATGACGGTAATGGCGGTTGCTGTGACGGCCGCGCGGAAGCGGAAGGATCTGGTCATGGTTCCTCGTGTCTGGTTGGAATCCCGGATCGCGGGTCGCGAACCGGGTACTCATACACCTTGGCGCCCTGGGCCAGGCCGAGCAAGCAAAAAACACAGCTGTACATACAAGTTCTAAATTCGTTAATCCGCTGTTTGGGCAGCGTATCGCTGGCATCTAAATCCTCAATGGTGGAGCACTCTCTATCCCATCAATAAGTTGTTCATACACCTTCCAGTGGTCCGCGGCCGCCGCCTGCGGGCCGGGGAGGCCCGGCCGTCCGGCTGGCGGCCACCCTAAACTGGGGCTCATGAACTCCGAAACCGTTGTAAGTTTCCTGTGTGGCCTGGCCATCCTGGTGGGCGTGGCCGGCACCATCATCCCGGTGCTTCCCGGCAGTTTCCTCATCGGGCTCAGCCTGCTGGCGTGGGCCATCTGGGGCGGCGCGGGCGCGGTGGGCTGGGTGGTCTTCGCGGTGGGAATGGTGTTTGTGCTCGCTGGCATGTCGGCCAGTGCAGTGCTGACTGGACGGAAGCTCAAGCAGCACGGCATTCCCAACCGCAGCGTGCTAATCGGCCTGGCCGCAGGCGTGGTGGGCATGTTCATCATCCCCGTCGTGGGGCTCTTTATCGGGTTCGCCGCCGGCCTGCTGCTCAGTGAGCTTCGCCGGACCCGGCGGGTCGGCACGGCGACATCCACCAGCTGGGCCGCCCTAAAGGCCACCGGACTGGGCATGCTGGTGGAGTTCGGGCTGGCGTGCCTGGCGGCCAGCACCTGGGTGATCGGGCTCTGGGTCGCCGCGGCCACATAGTCCGTCCACGATGGTCCGCCACGTAGCATGGAGAGATGACCGCGGGGGATGCCAGAGGACCGATCTACCGGGACGCCCGTGACCTGACACCGTTCGGAAACGCCCACATGCAGACCCCCGTCCGCGAGCTCGCCGGCAGCGTCGGCGGGCTGATCCACGGTGTTCTGGGCGGCCGGGATGCCGCGCTGCTCGCCGTGGACGGCGAGGTTCCCAAGCTCAAGCGGATGCCCGGGAAAGCGGCCAGGGCCGTGCACGATGCCATCTTCACCGGCAAGGAACCGGAGCGGCTCATCGCCCTGGGCCGCGCCTATCCGGGCTGGGCGGGGCTCTGCTCAGTTATGGCGGGCCTCCTTGCGTACCAGCACGGCGGTTACCTGCGCGCGTCCGAACTCCTCCAGCGCGGCCTGTCCCTCAGGAACGACGACGACGCCAACCAGTATGCGGCCACGTACCTCACGCGTGTGGTCACGCGGGTGGAGGTTGCCGAGCGCATCGAAGTCCCCGTGCTGTTCAGCCAGGAATCGGTCTTCCTAGCCCTGTCGCACTCCCTGCGGGAGACGGGCCAGCTGGAAGCCGCGCTGCAGACGGTGGCCGGGCTGCCGCCGTCGTTGCCGTCAGCACTGGCGCGCTGTGCGCTGGCGTTCGGGCTGGGACGCGACAAGGAAGTGGTGATCTGGACGGAGGGGCTGCTGAACTCCGACGACCTCTCGGCGGCCCTGCTCTTGCTCCGGGGCCGGGCGCTCCGGCGGCTCGGCGCCCACGCACAGGCGCACGACGCCCTGAAGGAGGTCCTCCGCCGCCGGAAAACGGACGTGGTGCTCCGCAACGACGCACTGACCGACCGCGCCCTGCTGGTGCTGGACAACGGCCGCAAGTCCCTCAACCCGCGGGACTGGCTCCGCGGCCGGCCGGCGGAGCTGGAAACGTTCGAAGTCATCCGCAAGGACGTTGACGAGCGCCGGCTGTGGGAGCAGGAGTGGGAGAACCTGGACGGAAAATAGGCTTCGTCTTACGGGCGGCCTGATGGACTTGCCTTGTGGACTTGCCTTGTGGAGCCAGCCGCCCCGGAGTACAACGGAGGCATGAGCGACGCAGTCCGGTCCTGGATGGAGAAGTACATCGCGGCGTGGACCACCAACAACCCCGAGGACATCCGGGCGCTGTTCACCGAGGAAGCCGTCTACGCCACCCGGCCGCACGATGCCGACGCATGGCGGGGGCGCGAGCAGATCGTGAACCGCTGGCTGACGGCGGCGGACGACCCCGGGAATTGGACCTTTGACTGGTCCGTACTGGGAACCGACGGCGGGCTGGCCTTTGTGCAGGGCTTCACGGACTACCCCGGTGACAGTCCCAGCTACGACAACCTGTGGGTCATCCGCCTTGAACCGGACGGGCGGGCGTTGGAGTTCACGGAATGGTTTATGGAGCGCAAAGCCTGAAGTTCTGTGCCCGAGTTCTGTGCGTGAGCGCGGTGCCGGAGTTCTACGCCCGAAAGTGGTGTCAGGCCGGCCCGGCGAGCCCGGCAACCAGCGGAACCAGCTGCTCTGAGAGGAGCACCACGCCGAGGGCCACCATGATGATGCCGCTGGCCAGGGTGACTGTCCGCGCGGCGCCGGGCCGGGACTGCAGGAGCTTGCGGGCCAGCAGTGCCACACAGGTGTAGACGGTTCCGGCCAGCAGGACAAACGTCAGGCCCAGCAGGCCGGACTGGACGGGAACCGGGAGCGCGGCCTCCGGGCTGACGAACTGCGGCACCAACGCCACATAGAACAGCAGCCCCTTGGGATTGATGCCGCTGGTGCCCATGCCCTGCAGGAAGGTCCGGAGCTGGTTGGCGGGCTTCCCGACGGCGTCTGCCGCACTGAAGGAGGCGCCGCGCCAGGAGCGGAGGGTGCTGATGCCCAGCCACAGCAGGTACGCCGCGCCGGCCACGGTAAGCCAGCCCAGGACGCCGGGCAGGCCGGACAGCAGGGCCGCGAGACCCGCCACCATCAGCAGAGTATGCAGGACGTAGCCGCCACAAAGTCCGGCCACGGCCGGGACGAAGCTGCGCTGCCGCAGCCCGGCGGTGATGGAGTAGGCCCAGTCCACGCCGGGGGTGCAGGCGAGGGCGACTGCCACCACTATAAAAGCGAAAAACAGCTGGGGATTCATGGCGGGCTCCTGTCCGTTGGGTACAGAACAAACCTTATGAAGTTTCCAGCCATAAGTGCTTACCATTTTCGCCCCCTTCGAGGCGAGATTGGTAAGATACTTGCGTGATTGACCACATTGACAGAAATATTTTGCGCCACCTCAAAGAAGATGGCCGGATGACCGCCACGGCGCTCGCCGCGAAGGTCGGGCTCACGGTGGCGCCATGCCACCGAAGGCTCCGGGACCTGGAGACGTCGGGAGTGATCCGCGGCTACAAGGCGGACATCGATCCGGCCGCCGTCGGGCTGGGTTTCGAGGCTATTGTGTTTGTGACTTTGCGCCAGGTGGACCGCTCCACCATGGAGATCTTCGAGAACCGGGTGGCGGACAATCCCAACATTGTCGAGGCACAGCGGCTGTTCGGCTCCCCGGACTACCTGCTGAAGGTCATCGCCGAGGACCTGCCTGGCTACCAGCGCTTCTACGACGCCGAACTCACGTCACTGCCCGGGGTTGAGCGGCTGACGTCCACGCTGGTGATGAAGAACCTGAAGTCCAATGCCGGTCCGCCGGTGTAGCCATGTGCGTTGCGCCAGCCAGGCTCGCATCAGTCCGGCGTTGCGTCAGTCCGTGGGTCTGACGTGGACGATTATCACCTTGGTGTCCTTGCCGCCGTCGTACCGGAGGTCGTAGTTCACGTCCAGTCCCGTTGACGTACCGGACGTGATGGAGAAATTGCTTGTGGTTTCCGGGTCTCGCTCGGTGCTGCTGATCCAGCGTTCTGCGGAGCCGGCGTCGATCCCGTACCGCTCGACGCCGTCCCGGATGAGCTCAAAATACTCGTCCGAAGACTCGGCGGTGAGGAAGTAGGTGACCTCGCTGAAGTCCTGCCGCTTGTCCGTCGTGTTGAAGCGGAGGCGGTCGGTTTCCCCACTGATCTCGCCGCTCGGGGCAACGATGGTGAGCTTGATCTTTCCCGAGTCCCGGGTGTTGATTTCGGGCCCGTAGCTGTCTTCGGTGACACGGACGGCCGCCTTGTCCAGCCGTCCCGAGCTCATGTCCAGCCGTGCGCTCCTGGATTCGTGGATAGTGGCCACACCGGCGGCGTCGAGGGCGGAGAATTCCGAGGTGCTCATGGTGCTCCCTTGAGAGGTTGGTTCGGTGGTAGTGCCACTGATCTGGCAGCCGGCCAGGGCGAGGCAAGCGGACAGTGCAAGAAGTACGACGGCGGGCCGCCGCCTCGGGCGGGGGGCTGCGGTTGGGCATGTGGTCGTCACTGGTGGACCTCCGCGCCGAAGCCATCCACAAAGCGGTCCATGATGCCGGGGATGTTGTTGGTGGGGCGGTGCTGCTCCACCCGGTCGTTGAAGTCCGAGCCGATGATCTGCTCCGCACGTGCGGGATCCGTCGCCAGGAGGTTCTGGTACGTCGAGAGGGTGTCCTGCCGGATGAGTTCCCACCGCTGGTCCGCGTTGGAGATGTTCCCGTTGGGGAAGCCTGTGGTGAAGTCGGTGCGGAACTGGGTGGGGTTGAAGGGCACGTTTTCCGGGCCGGGACTCTCCACGCTGAAGGTGTAGGGAAAGACCTCCGGGTAGCTCTTCGCGCCGGGGATGGACGGCTCGCCGGCCAAGGTCACCAAATACGTCACGGCCTCTCCGCCAGGGTGGTTGCGCATGTTGTCGTAGTCGTCCGCGATGATCTCGTTCTGCTCGCGGTACAGGAGGGCGGTGTTGCCCTCCTGAACCAGGTCCGGGTCGCCGGAATCGATCTTGGCCCACTCCTCTGCGGTACCGGTATCAATGGCACCCGAGTCCCGCAGCCGGTTGATTTCCTCGATGCCGCCGTTCATGTACGCCTGGTGCTGCCGGGCCTGGTCAAGGAAGATTTCCTTGTTCATGTCCAGCATGCTGGTTTCGTAGAAGCGGATCTGCCCGTCGGTCATGCCCGCGAGCTGTTCGATCTGGTCGAGGATGGGGAGTCGGATGTCCGAGGCCGGATTGTCCGCGATCTGCTGGGCGAGATCCCGGAGCATGGCCATGTCCTTGAAACCGCCGGCGAAGGACGGGCCGATCATGTTGGCCATACCGGCCCACTGCAGGTCCGGATTGGAGAGGTAGGCCTGGCCGTAAAACTCGTAGACCTTCCTGATGGTCTCCCAGTTGGCTTCTGTGCCCTTGGACGTGTCCCAGCTGGAAGGGTCGATGCCCATGTCCAGCATGGCCTGGTTGTTCCAAAAGGAGCTGAGGAAATCCGCGTATTCCCCGGAGTTCTTGTCGATCAGGCCGGAGTCTGCGGCAGCGTCCATGGCCGCCTTGGCGGCCTCAGGGTTTTCGAGCGCCCACTGCCTGAATTCCTCGCCGCCGAGATAGTCCTGGCGTTCCTCGGGGGTCATGCCGTTCAGCCGGTCCGTCAGGTCCTGGGCGGTGCCATCGCCGGAACCGCTGCTGCTGCTGCCCCCGGAACCGCTGCCGCCTGAACCAGTCCCGTTGCTGGCTTTGTCCTGCTCGTCGGCGTTAGTGAGCAGCGTCTTGGATGCCAGCTCCAGCCCGGACGTTGCGGACTTCAGCAGCAACACGAGCGATGACGTCCAGTCGCTGCGGAAGCGCTCGCCGTCGTGCCCTTTCCAGGCGCCGGTGCTGATGACACTGCTGAGCTGCTGATTGAGCAGGCTCAACCTGTTGGCGCCGCTGCAAGGTCTTTGGCGAGCTGCCGCAACTGGGCAACGTCGCCGCCGTAAAAGTTCCCCGCCATGTTTCCCCCTGAATGGATTCCCGTGCCAGCCTAGCTGCGATGCGTCCGGGCGGGCGATGGGGAGAGCTCCCCGTACAACCCAAGAGTCGGGGAAGGAATTTAGTCCCGCAGCAGCCCGGTGGTCCGGTACGGGATGACCTCCCGCAGGAACATGCTGGTGGAGGTGCGGACGATTCCCGGGCAGAGCCGGATCTCCTCGGACACTCGGTAGAGATCGTCCGGGCTGGTGGCCACTACGCGGATCAGCAGGTCGGTGTCGCCGGCAGGGGCATGGCATTCCAGGACCTCGGGGATCTTGCGGAGCGCCGCGATCGCTTCGTTGAGGTGGCTCTGGTCCAGTTCGGCGCTGACGGCCGCCGCCACACCCCGGCCCAAGGCGGTGGGGAGCACCCGGCTGCTGTTGGGGCGGAGTGCTCCCGACGCCGTCATCCGCTCCAGGCGCGACTGGACGGTCCCGCGCGCCAGGCCCAGCCGTTGGGCCAGCACCATGACGGGGACGCGGGGGTCCTCGTCCAGGGCGTTGAGGATGCGTTTGTCCGTGGCGTCCAATTGCTGCAATCTGATCAGTTCCTGTCGGAGTGTGCAACCGCTATTAGTCAGACTGACCAACGAACGGCTTGCCGGTTGTGCCAACTGTATGGTGTCTGCTCAAATTGTGGCAACAAGGGCTGAGGCTACCGCCGAATCCCGCAGGCTACAGGATCCCCGGCACACCACCCGGTAACTGGACACACCCTTCCGCAAGGAGGACGCCGCTGATTGACACTTGTTCACACCACGGTCATTCTGCACACACGGCAAGAGCCCCTGAGCCACCGACGTCGGATCCTTCGAAGTCATCGGTAGCTGAGGGGCTCTTGTGCTGTCCGGACTAGGGTTGATCCATGACCCCAGCCGGCCGATTTGCCCCCAGCCCTTCCGGCGAGCTGCATGCAGGAAACCTCCGCACTGCGATGCTCGCCTGGTTGTTTGCCCGGTCTACCGGCCGCGACTTCCTGCTGCGCGTCGAGGACCTCGACCGGGCGCGGGCCGGCGCGGAGGCGGAGCAGCTCCGCGATCTGGAGGCCGTGGGCGTGACGTGGGACGGCGCCGTCGTACGCCAGACGGACCGCGGAGCCGTCTACGCTGAAGCGATCGGGCGGCTCACGGTTGCAGGCCTCACCTACGAATGCTTCTGCACCCGCCGCGAAATCCAGGAAGCGCCGTCAGCGCCGCATGCGCCGCAGGGCGCGTACCCGGGCACCTGCCGGGACCTCGATCCTGCTGAGCTGGAGTTCAAACGCTCCACACGGCCTGCCGCCATCCGGCTCCGCGCCGGAACGACGGAGTACACCGTGCGGGATGTGCTGCACGGCGATTTCACCGGCGTGGTGGACGATTTTGTCCTCCGCCGCAACGACGGCGTGACCGCTTACAATCTGGCCGTCGTGGTGGACGACGCCGCACAGGGCATCGACCAGGTGGTGCGGGGCGATGACCTGCTGCCCTCCACGCCCAGGCAGGCGTATCTTGCGTCGTTGCTGAACATTCCCATTCCGGAATATGCGCATGTGCCCCTGGTGGTGAATTCCGACGGCGCCCGGCTGGCCAAGCGTGACGGTGCCGTCACGCTGGCTGACCTTTCCCGCGAAGGTGTTCCCGTGGCCGATGTACGGGACCTCATCCTGCGGTCCCTGGGGTTGCCGGCAGGGACGCTGGAACATGCACTCGTGGCGTTCCGGCCGGCGAACCTTCCACGGGAACCATGGGTGTGGAGCGGCCCCCAGTAGGCCCGCGAACGGACACTTGCGGCCCTGCGCGTAGGCTTAAGCCATGTCGGAACCCGAATTCACTGAAGCCAAAATCCCTCAACCGGGATTCACTGTCGAGACCGCGAAAGTCCTGGCCGAGGTGGCCCACAACCGGCAGAAGGACAAGCTTAAGCGCCCTTACCGTGACCATGTGATTGCGGTGGGTGATGCCCTGGCGGATTTCGATGACGATATCCGGATTGCCGGTTACCTTCATGACATTGCCGAGGACACTCCCATCACCCGGCAGGCGCTGCGGGATATGGGCGTTTCCGAGCGGGCGGCCGACATCATCGAGCGGGTCACCAACCGGCTGCACGATAATCCCGATGACTATCAGGCCGGGATGCACTTCATCGCCGAGGACCATGACGCGGCACTGGTGAAGATCGCGGACAACGCCCACAATTCGCTGCCCGAACGAGTGCGGGCTCTGGCCGCGAAATGGCCGGACAAGCCGCCCGTCACCAAGTACCGGGATGCGCGTCCGGTGCTGTACGCCGCCGTCGACGTCGAGGAAGTCCGCAAGATCCTTGCACGGGTTAATCGCTGGCTGCTGGACGAGTTGAACGACAGGCTCGACGACGAAGACGACACGGACTACGAGAATCTGACGTACGACGAGGCTCCAGTCGTCGAGCCCGACCCGGTTGTTGAGCCTGTCGATCAGGCGGACGCCACTACGGGCGAGGAGAAGTAGCCTCGGCTTCGAGTTTCGCCAACGCAGCGTTCACGCGCTCAGCGCCGCGCCGCTCATCGATGACAATCGAAGCCCCCAGTGCCAAAACGATGACCTGCAGGCATACCGGGACCGAAACCCCGGCTGCCGCCAGGCCGATGGACCGGGCGAGGGCCACCATTATGCCGGCGGCGACCGCCAGCACAGTCCGGTCCCGGCCCATCATGACGCTGAACAGCCAGGTCAGGGCGAGTTTGAACAGTGCCACCGGTACCGCGATGCTGGCCACAGCAACCGCTCCGCTGATGTGTGCCTCGTGGTCTATATAGTAGGCGACCACGTGCAGTCCGGCCCCGTTGCCGCAATGGCCGCGAAGATGGGGATGTGCCCGTAGCCGAAGTGGTATGACTTGTGCCGACGGAGGTGAAGGGCGCGTCCGGCGGGCAGCATGAAGTAGATCCACCACATCCCGAAGGCCAGCGCCGTGCCACCGAAGCCGACGAGGGCGGCGTCAATGCTCCAGCCGTGGTTGGCGACAATGGCACGAAGGGTTTCTATCGCGCCGATCAGGCATTCTCCCAGAGCGATGATGGCGAGGAGGCCGTAGCGCTCGGCGATGTGGTGGGCGTGCCAGGGCGTCTTGGCCTTCCGTTCGGCGAAGTAGGGCGTGGCCATTTCAAGCACAACCAGCGGCGCCGTCATGCGGAAGGTGGTGGCGACGTCGGCCTCGATGATCAGCACCGCGATCCAGCCCAGTTGCACCACAGCGAGGTACTTGGCATAGCGCAGGCAGGTTTCACGACGGGCCGGGTCCTGCCTGGACGCGCGCACCCACTGGGTCACGAGCGCCAGACGCATGAGCACATAGCCTCCGACGATCACCCGGTTGTCGACGTGGTTTCCTTCGACGATGGAGTGAAACAGCGGCTCAATGCCCATCGCCAGGATCAGGACGCCGACAATCTGGACCATGGTGACCAGCCGGAATACCCAATCGTCGGTGTCGTAGGCGCTGGCGAACCACGTGAAATTGATCCAAGCCCAGATCACGGCGAACATCGCGAACGAGAATCCGAGCAGTCCGGCGTCGAAGTGGGCTTCCGCGATCTCGTGGGCGAACTGGCTGCCAGCCACACCGAAGGCAATGACAAAGGTCAGGTCGAAAAAGAGTTCCAGCGGGGTGGCGGCCCGGTGCTTCTCATGCGGATCCCGGCCGCCCATGCGGGAGAAAGCATGCCGGAGCGGATTGGAGGACATGGGTCAAAGATTATCGCCAGCGCGGTGGCCGGCTCCAGTGCGGCTGAATACTGAACGCTGTATGTTGGACGGCTAATTCTGTGCCTCCCGAAGCGGCTAAACGGGGCCATTTTGAGTCGCCTAACCGGTGCCACCGGAGGGGTGCGGACGTGCCGCGCGTTTGGCGAACGGTTGCTCAGGTAGCCAGAAAAGGTCAGGCACCGGCAAGTAGGGGTTTGGAGCCGGTTCTTCGAGAACTGCCTGTAGCCAGGCCCACTCCGGGAGAGGATCTTTGGGCAGGGCTTTAGACAATGTTTGGTCGGGTGAGTCATGTTCGGGCAGCGCCGGACCAAGCCCTTGGAGCTTCAGTTGGTTCATGATCTGGCCTGGCCACTGGGGAGGTTCCCAGTCCTGGTGTTCACTTTGATACCGGCGGCCGGTGGGTGATATCCAGCCGGGTGGTTTGTCTGTGCCGGCTTCGGTGGGTCTCCATCCGGTGGCGTGCTTCAACCGGTGATGTTTGGGACACGGCTGGCCAAGATTCGAAATACCGGTGGTGCCGCCGTCGGCCCAAGCGAGGAGGTGGTCGGCTTCGTTGTCCAGGGACTGGTTGCTGCATCCGGGGAACGGGCACTTTCCGTCACGGAGTCTCAACCACTGCCGCATCGCCGGGGGGATGCGGTAGCTGGTCCGTCCGATCTCGAGCGGCGCCCCGTCGCGCGGGTCGGTGAGGACCCGGCGGAACGAGGACGCTCCGTCGGCCACGAGTCGGCGGGCGATGGAAGCCGGGATCGGCCCGTACCCGTCGAGGGTTGCGGGTTCGTCTGTGAGGCCCATGAGCGCGAACACCGGCACGGTCACCAGTACCTGCGCCGTGGGCGAACGCACACCAGCGCCAACCCCGTTATTGGTGCTTTTCGCGGCCGTCGTTTCAGTGCTCGCGGTGAGGAGCCAGGTCGCGAAACTGTCGACGCGGAGCTGAGTCAGGGTCCTGCCCTCCGCTGGGCCCTGCAGTGCTCGGGCGGCCGCGGTGGTGCGGTCCCAGATGCCTGCGGCCTGATCCGCCGGCAGGTAGGCGGACAGCCAGGCCATGCCGTCCCGGTCCGGCGCGTACTCCAGCCGCCGGTCCAGGAAGCTCTTGATGTGGCGTTTTTCGAGGCTGTCCGGGTGGTGGCGCTCCCGCCACGTCCGCGCTTTGTGCCGGAACCGCGACGGGACGAGCTCCCCGGCCGAGCACCCCCGCGCTGGGTTCTCCGCGTCAGGGTCCAGGAAGTGGGCTTCCAGCGCCGCGGCCCCGGCGGGGTCCAGGGTACCGGCCTCGTCGACCATCGCTCGGGCGTGCTGCCACGAAATCGACCCCTCCGCCAAAGCAGCCAGCGTCAACGGCAGGGCGGTGGTCAGTTCATGGGACTGGGCCAACAGCGCCGAAGCCGTGCGTTCGCTGACAGTCAGCACGCATGCGACCTCGGAGACCACGGCCATGTCCTGCGCCGGCCGCTCTTGCGGCAGCGCGTTCGGGGCGGCCAAGGCCTGGGATCCTTCCGCGATCTCGGCCAAGAGCCGGACCTTCAGGGCGGCAGTGCCGGCCTCGTGTCGGGCGACTTCGGAGAGGCCATCCAGGCAGGCATCAATCCATTCGCGCAGCCGGTCACGGTCGCAGGAGCTTGAGGGATCTTCGCGGTCAACCAAGGCACGCAGCGCGGCACTGGATGCGTCAAGCGCATCCAACGCCTCCACTACTGCTCTGCTTTCCATACCTCCATCATCGTGAGGGGGTACGACATTTAAGGTCCCCCGCCGCCCGTTTCAAAAAAGATTATGGGAAAATTTTTCGGTCGCATGGAGGTGGGCCACAACTGTACGTTCGCGCTGGGAATTTTCGCGCGGGAGGAGCGAGCGTTAGACCCGCCCCAACGCGTCGATGTCCTCAAGGAACTGCTCGTGGACCTCCTGGCTGACGGTGGTCCGCGTATCGCCGATCGTGAAGAGGTAGTCCTCCGTGCAGGGCCCTTTCCGGACCGCCTCGCGAACTGAAGCGTTGCCGCCGGAAGCCGCTCCGCCGTCGTCGTACACTGCCTTTTCCAGCGCCCGCTGGGAGGCGCTGCGGGCAGCGTACTCAATGTCCGCGGGGGAGAACCCCTCGGTCCGCTCCACCAGGAGCTCCACGTCCACATCGTCCACCACGGTGGCAGGGATGAAGCGCTGCCACATGGCTTCGCGGGCCTGGCGGTCCGGGAGGCCGATAGGGATGACGTAGTCGAACCGACCGTGGCGCAGGAAGGCGCTGTCCAGGGACTTGATGAAGTTCGTGGCGCAGACCAGCAGGCGGCCGGGCTGTTCGCGGAACGCCGGGATGATCTTCAGGAGCTCGTTGGTGACGCCCTGCAGGGGCGACGGCGGTTCGCCGGAGCGCTGGGAGGCGATCTCTTCCACTTCGTCGATGAACACCACGCAGTGCTCCAGCTCCGCGATCTCCAGGAAGGTCTCGCGAAGGGCCCCGGCGAGGCCCTTGGGATCGGAGGCAAGCCGGGACGGGAAGACCTCTACGAACGGCCACTCGAGCCGGGACGCGATGGCCTTCGCAAACGTGGTTTTGCCGGTCCCGGGAGGACCAAACAGCACTACCGCGCGCGGCGGCACTACACCGTATTCATCGGCGAGGTCGGCCTCCGCGAGGGGCAGGACAAGCCTGCGCTCCAGGAGTTCCTTTTCCTTGCGCATGCCGGCCACGTTCTCCCACAGGTCCCGGGCGAGGATCCGGCCGCCCAGCTGGCCCAGCGCGCCGAGCTCCTGCCGCTGGACGGGGATGGTCCGCTCGAAATAGCGGAGGTTCTTCTTGAGCGCGAAGCCGCGGCTGAGGAACGCCTCCACCCTGGTCTCCGCTTCCGGCATCAGCGCGGAGAGCTTGTTGAGGCCGTGCGGGGCCATGCGGTTTTCGACGGCGGCGAGCAGCGACGTGCCGATCCCGCGCCCGCGGTATTCAGGCAGCGTGGCCAGGAAGACTATCCAGCCCTGGTCATGCGCGGCGCGTCCGACGGCGGCGCCCACCACCTGATCGCCCTGCACCGCCACCACCGCGTGGTCCTTCTCGCAGGATGCCAGAACCTCGGAGAGGGCATAGACAGGCTCCACATCAGAGGCCTTGAGCGACTCCCAGAGGTGCAGGATCCCGTCCAGGTCTGCTGAATGGAAATCCCTGATGCGCCAGTTGGTCATGCCGTGTCTCCCGGGTGGTTCGTCGTTGAACTTTCACAGAGGTCGCGTGTGAATCGCTCTGCTGAGCATAGGCGATCACCTACCACACGGGGGTTGCGGGAGCGTTGCATTACGCCCGGGCGGATCCGGGGCTACAGCCTCGACGTTTTCTTGCCCTTGGAGCCCTTCCAGAGATGGTGGGGTCGGTGGCTTGCGTCCGTATGCACCACGAGGACCGGGCAGGCAGCGTGAGAAACGCATGCTGAGCTCACAGACCCCAGATGCATACCCACGACTCCGCCGTGCCCGCGGCGGCCGACCACCAGCATCGCGGCGTCCGCACCGGCTTCGACCAGCTTGGCAGGCGCGGGGCCGCGGACCAGTTCCTGGCTGAGGTTCTCAGGAACGTCCGGCCCGAACGCTTTGCCAA
Organism: Pseudarthrobacter sp. RHLT3-21; assembly: GCF_059383495.1. Taxonomy (NCBI): domain Bacteria; kingdom Bacillati; phylum Actinomycetota; class Actinomycetes; order Micrococcales; family Micrococcaceae; genus Pseudarthrobacter; species Pseudarthrobacter sp. RHLT3-21. The sequence goes on along the minus strand of NZ_JBWZCI010000005.1, from coordinate 45,207 downwards.
GCGCCTCGGCCAGTGTCTTGGCAGCGGCTCCTTCGAAGGCGTCAAAGTCCGGCGGAACGTAGCCGGCGTAGATCTGCGGAAAGTCCCAGCAGGCCACCGCGTGGATCCGGGCATCGAGGGCGGGCGCCAGACGTGCCGCGAAACGCAGCGCCTGCACCGAGGAATCGGAGCCGTCCACGCCTACAACAATCTTGGCTTCCGGGTTGTCCATGACGGTCCTCCTTGGAAGATGGAAGCTGACGACGGCGGCACCTCGGGTTCCGGGTGAATGGAACCCGGCGTACCGGCGTCGAACTGGGCTGGCTGATCAGACTTTGATCGGAACAGGGTGGACCTCGTCGGCGGGGTGGCCCGCGCGCTCGTGGATTCGCCGTACAGCGTCCGCGGACGGGGCCTCGGACAGGCAGTAAACCAAGCCTGACTCGGGATCGGCCCAGGCAGATTTAAAGTCAACGCTTTCGTCGCTTTGAATGGCGAGATCGGCGTCGTGGGCCGCTTGAAGGGCTTCCTGGGTGATTCCGGTCATATTGCGATGAACATCCATGAATTCCGGCATGAAACTGATGCTCCTTAACTGGGTTCGCCGTTGATACAGCAGGATGTGGCCGACGTTAGACCTGCGTCTGTGAACCGTCAAGAGGATTCTGGAAGCGACGACGGCGGCACCTGGGTTCCGTGTCCACAGAACCCAGGTGCCGCCGTCGGACGTCACAGCCGGCCGGCCGGCAGGGAGCTACTTCTTGAAGGCCTCCGCTGGCGGGTTGGCGACGACGGGGGCGGTGCCGGTGAAGCCTTCGCGGGTTTCGGCGATTTCACGGATCCGCTGGCGGCATGCGTACCAGCCGACGACCATGAGGGCGGAGGCGATGGCGGTCACGAGCATGGTGAGGGGCGAGTCGATGAAGACCATCACGAGAACGCTGAGCAGGAAGAGCAGTGAGAGGTAGCCGGTGTAGGGGGCGCCGAACATGCGGAAGGAGGGGCGTTTGAGCCAGCCTTTGTGTGCCCAGCGTTGGAGCTGGATCTGGCAGAGGACGATGGTTGCCCAGGTCATGATGATGCCGACGGAGGCGACGTTCAGTACGATTTCGAAGGCCTGGGCGGGTACGAGGTAGTTCAGCGGGACGCCGAGGAGGGACACTGCGGCGGTGATGGCGATGCCGCCGTAGGGGACGCCGGCTTTGTTCATGCGGCCTGCGAACTTGGGGGCGGAGCCGTTCACGGACATGGAGCGGAGTATGCGTCCGGTGGAGTAGAGGCCGGCGTTGAGCGAGGAGAGCGCGGCGGTGAGGACGACGAGGTTCATGATGACGTCCACGCCCTGGATGCCGATGGAGCCGAAGAATGTCACGAACGGGCTGACGCCCTTTTCGTAGGAGGTGTAGGGGAGCAGGAGGGCGAGGAGGATGACGGAGCCGACGTAGAAGACGGCGATGCGGAAGACCACGGAGTTGATGGCTTTGGGCATGATTTTTTCGGGGTTTTCGGTCTCGCCGGCGGCGGTGCCTACGAGTTCGATGGAGGCGTAGGCGAACAGGACGCCCTGCATGAGGATGATCATGGGGAGCAGTCCGTTGGGGAAGACGCCGCCGTTGTCCGAGAGGAGGCTCAGGCCCACGGGCTGGCCGTCGACGGGGGTGCCGAAGATGACGAAGTAGGTGCCGACGACGAGGAAGACCACGAGGGCGGCGACTTTGATGATGGCGAACCAGAACTCGAGTTCACCGAAGACCTTGACGGAGACGAGGTTCAGGGCGAGGACCACCAGCAGGGCGGTCAGGGCCCAGGCCCATTGCGGGACGGCCGCCATCCAGGGGATGTAGTTGCCGAAGAAGTTCATGTAGAGCGCGGCGGCGGTGATGTCCACGATGGTGGTGGTGGCCCAGTTGATCCAGTAGAACCAGCCGGAGACGAACGCGGCCTTCTCGCCGAAGAATTCACGGGCGTAGGAAACAAACGAGCCCGAGGAGGGGCGGTGCAGCACCAGTTCGCCGAGCGCGCGGAGGATGAGGAACGCGAAGAAGCCGCAGACGGCGTAGGCGATGACCAGGGACGGGCCGGCGGCGTTGAGCCGGCCGCCGGCGCCGAGGAACAGGCCGGTGCCGATCGCTCCGCCGATCGCGATCATCTGGATCTGCCGCGGCTTAAGGTTCTTGTGGTAACCCTTGTCCTCCGCGTGCAGGGCATTTTCGGTGGCGTGCGCCTGGGGTGGGACCGTGTGGTCCGTGATGGTTGAGTTTGTCATGATGGGGGTCCTCACAGGGCTTCGATGACGGGCGTGGACAGGAAATCTGTGGGCTGCAGCAGGCCCACGTTGTGGCCGCCGCCCAGGACAGGGGTGGTGCCGATGCCGGCCAGCGGCGCGGTGGCCACGCCGAGGGATTCGAGCACGCGGACGGTGGCGGGCATCCGGGCGCGGTCACCGCCGTCGGAAATCTTGACCGCTACTGCACGGCCATCGGGCAGGCCCACGAGCTGCACACCTTCAAAACCGTCCTTCGCCACCGCACCGGGGAGCAGCCGCATCAGCTCGGTGACGTCCCGGCGCTCGCCGGCCACCATGTCCGGGTGCTGCCGCATGGCCAGTCCGACGGCGGCTTCCGCAGGCAGCGGGGCGGTCCCGCCGTCGTCGGAGGTGCTGACTGAGGCTGCGGCGGCGGCCGCGATGCTGCCGAAGGCGCGGGCCATGCCGCGGAGGGTGAGGGCGAAGAGTGGCGTGCCGCAGCCATCCGTGCTGCGGGCGAAGGGGTCCTCGCCGGTCAACTCGGTGACGGTGGTCGCGACCAGCTGCTGCAGCGGGTGGGACGGGTCCAGGTAACCCTTGACCGGCCAGCCGTTGATAACGCAGGTGGCGGCCATGGCGGCGTGCTTGCCGGAGCAGTTCTGGGTCAGTTGCGTGGGGTTGAAGCCGGAACGCAGCCAGTCCTCGCGCTCGCTGGTGCCGTAAGGCATGTCGGTGCTGTTCTCGAGGTCGCCCACGGTGAGCCCGTGCATGGCGAGGATGCGCTGCGTGCCACCGCGGTGTTTGGCTCCGCCGGAGTGGCTGGCCGCGGTCAGCGCGAGCAGATCCGGGGGGAGGTTAAGGCCGGCGCGGACCATGGCAACGGCCTGCAGGGGCTTGAGGGAAGAACGCGGGTAGAACGGGGCCAGGGGGTCGCCTGCCGCGGCCAGGATCGAGCCGCCAGCTGCGGTGGCGATGGCCGAGCCGTAGTGGACGCTTTCCACCAGGCCGCCCCGGGTGGCCACCACCAGGGGCGCGTGCTGCGGGAGAGTCCCGGTTTCGGTTGCGGTCCGGGATCCGGTGGCGGCCGTACCGGGGGGAGCGGTCTGGACGGCGGGCATGGCAGGGAGTGGCATGTAGTCCTCGGGGCAGGGGTTACTTGTTAAGGATGGAGTCGAGGGCAACGCCCACGGCGCGCAGGTGTTCGGCCATGGCCTTGCTTGCGGCTTCAGCGGAGCCGGCCTCGATAGCGGCGAGGATCTGTTGGTGCTCAGTGTCCGATGCCTGCTGGCGGTCGGCCGCCATGTTCAGGGTTTCAGACTGGAAGGCCACGGCTCCCCGGATGTCGGCCACCACACTGGCGAACACCTTGTTGCCACTGGCACGGGCGATGGCGGCGTGGAAGCTGGAGTCTAAGGCCACCCACGATTCAGGGTCGGTTTCAGTGCTCATCGCGGCGACGATGTGCCGCAGCGTTTCCAGTTCTTCAACGGTCCGGCGCTGGGCGGCCAATCCTGCTGCGGGCACCTCGATGTGGGGGCGGGCTTCCGTGAGATCCCGGGCAGAGTACTGACCCAGTGTGAGGTCATTGGCTACCTTGCTGGCAACCACAAACGTGCCCTTGCCGGTCTTGGTGACGGTCAGGCCCAAGGCGGTGCAGGAACGGAGGGCTTCACGGATGACCGATCGGCTGACCCCGTACTGCTGGGAAAGGGTGGCCTCGGAGCTGAGCTTTCCACCTACCGCCACCTGACCGGACTCGATGTCTGTACGTATGGCGTTGAACACCGCCTCGGCAGCGCTGAGCCGGGCCAGGGGCTGGGCTCCGGCGGGCTGCTCGCGGATGGACTCCGCAGGCTGTCCTGCTGTCCGGCTGTCTGACAGGTTCACGCTTAAAATATGGCACTGGTCACACGCCGTGTCAACCCGGGTGCTGACTGGCCGGTCATCCGGAGGGCTCTCGCCCGAGGAGGTGGAACAGGTCATCTTCCTCGGGCGAGCTCCGCCACCGTGCATCAGCCGCGGATCAGTGGATCCGCTCCCTGGACTCCGCAGTCGCAGGGGCAAGGGCATAAAAGGGAGTGCAGCCGGTCCTTGTCCCGGGGGAAATGTTGGAGCGGACCAGCGCATCGGCCTCGAGCACAGCCAGGTGGTAACGGACGTTGTCCCTGGAGGACCCGACGGCGCTGCTGATGTCGGACACCTTGCTCGCCCCGTTGCTGGCGAGGTACCCGATGATCCTTGACCTCACGTTGGTGAGCCCGGCCGCGTACTGGGGGAATGAACGAACCATTTCGAATTCCTTTCAGGGCCTGACGCGATCAGTACATTGCGTGAGCGGGAGCGGGGGCCCGGCTCTGGTCCACGTCCGCTGCCGGGAACCCGTCTGCGTCGGGTGTGGCTTGGTCGTGTTTCCTGCCGATGACGGCGGTGGCGATGGCATTTCCGAGGATATTAGTGGCCGTGCGGCCCATGTCCAGCAACTGGTCGACTACCAACAGGACGGCAATGCCGGCGGCCGGGACGCCGAAGGCGGGGACGACGGCGGCGAGAACCACGAGCGAACCTCGGGGAACGCCGGCCATGCCTTTGCTGCTGAGCAGGAGCATGGCTGTCATGGCGATCTGCTGGCCCAGGTCCATGTCGATACCGTAGGCGTTGATGAGGAAGACGGAAGCGAAGGTCATGTACATCATGGAACCGTCAACGTTGAAGGAGTAACCCAGCGGCAGCACGAAGCCGGTGGTCCGTTTTTCGATGCCGAACTTGGTCAGGCCTTCGATGAGTTTAGGCAACGCGGCTTCGCTGCTTGACGTTGCAAACGCTATGACCATCGGCTCGCGGACTATGCGCACCAGGCGGAATGCCGCCCGGCCGAGGAACGCGGCGGCGACGGCGATCATGATGACCCACAGAGCCGAAAGGGAGACGTAGAATCCGCCGATAAAGGAAGCGTAGGTGGCAAATGCGTCCAGGCCCTCTGCCGTGAACGCCGAAGCGATCCCAGCGAAAACACCCACTGGAGCTGCCAGCATCACGTAGCCGGTGACCTTCAACATGACTCTCATCAGTTCGTCGATGGCATCCGCTATGGAGGAGTGGCCCTTCTTTCGAAGGTTCAGCAGCGCAATGCCGAAGAGCGCGCACACCAGGATCTGGAGTGGGTTGTTCGTGGTCAGGGCTGAGAAAACGCTGGTGGGGATGATGTTGGTGATGAACGCCTGGAAATCGAGGGGCTTCGACTCCAGGACCGCATCACCTGTGGGGGCGAGATGAGGCCATGGCCTACATTGAGCAAGTGCGCCATGATGAAGCCGAACGCGCCCACCAGTGCCGAGGCGCTGAGGAACCAGATCATTGCGCGCCCGAACAGCTTGCCGACGCCGGCGGATTTCGCGGCTCCGGCGATGCCCGAGACCAAGGTAGCGAAGATCAGTGGAGCAATGATCATCTTGATCAGGTTCAGGAACATGTGCGTCACTGTGTCGAAGACGGCTACGAGGGAGTCCCGCGTGTCCACCGGAAGAAGCCAGTGGAATGCCAGGCCGCTGATGATTCCCATCAGGAGTGACGCCAGAATCCATCTCGTTGATTTGTTTTTCAAAGTCAATCCTTCGGTTGGTGCCGTGATTCAGCCCTGGTCTGGGGCGCGGCCCTCGTCTTTGAAGGCCGATTCTCTGAATCCGGCGGGGGATTTTGGGCACGACGGGGTGCCCCGGATCGGATGAAGCGATCGGGGAGAGAGGTGTGCTGTTAGGGCGAGGTTGGGTGGGCCCACGACCGCAGGGTTCCCTGACAGAGCTTGCGAGGTTAGGGGCGGTTGGGGACTATTTGCTGAGGTTGGCCAGGCGTTCCGGGCTGAGGAGGTCCTCGAGTTGGCCAGCGGTGAGCAGGCCGTGCTCGAGCACGAGTTCGGCCACACCCTTGCCGGTGGCGAGTGCTTCCTGGGCGATGGCGGTGGCGTAGCCAAGGTGGGGATTAAGGGCGGTGACCAGCCCGATTGATTGTTCCACGGTGAGCCGGAGGTGCTCGGTGTTGGCCTGGCAGTTGTCACTAAGTGGTGTCAAGGCGCACGCCGAAGATTGCCGCACGGTCCCGCACGGTCCCGCGCGGGTCCGCGCGTTGAGCGGTACGTTCGTGCCGATCAGCCGCTGGTCAGGAAGCTGGATCGGGCGTAGGCTCGTGCCAGCCACCAAAACGGCATGAACGTACCTATCGGAGTTTTCGTGATGAAGCTACTTGCGGACCTGATGGCCACGGAGGTCCGTGCCCGCCGCGGCCAGCTGGGCCTGACCCAACTGGACCTCGCCGACATGGCCGGGGTCTCGGAACGCTTCGTCCGGTTCGTTGAGCAGGGCAAGCAGAGTGTGCAGCTGGATTCGCTGACGGCAGTCCTGGAAACCTTGGGCCTTGAACTCCGGCTGGCCACCCGGACCAGCCAAGCCGCCCGCAGTCTCGGCGGTCCGGCGGGTGCGCCTACCAGCGACCAAGAAATCAAACCGTGAAGCACCGCATCGCGGACATCTACAAGGCCGGTGTGCTCGCCGCGCGGCTAGAACGGCACGACGGCGGCACCCGGTTCAGCTACGTGCCGGCGTACCTCGCGTCCGGAGGTCCCGCCGTCGCCAGTTCCCTGCCGCTCACCGGAGCGCCCGTCCATTCAGCGGCCGGGGCGGCGCCGCCCTATTTCACCGGCCTTCTGCCGGAAGGCCGCCGGCTCAATGCGCTGCGGCGGTCCATCAAAACCAGCGCCGACGACGACCTCTCCCTGCTGATCGCGGCCGGCGGGAACCCGGTGGGCGACGTCCAGATCGTAGGCCACGGCGAAGCGTTGGATCCCGACGAGCACGCTGTCCAGCTGGATCCCAAGCTGCCGGTTGACTTCGATAAGTTGCTCGGTGATCCGGACCTGATCGATCCCGTGGTGCTGGCCGGGGTGCAGGACAAGCTGTCTGCCGGCATGATCTCGCTCCCTGTGGCCAGCGCCGGCAAGCGGTTCATCCTCAAACTCAACGCCCCCGAATTCCCGCATGTGGTGGAGAACGAGCTGGTGATGTTCCGGTATGCGGCCAGGCTGCGGATTCCGTTGAGCCGGGTCCGGCTGATCCGGGATGTTGCGGCCCGGCCCGGGCTTCTGGTGGAACGCTTCGACAGGGTGCCCATCCCAGGCGGCGGGCCCGGCGACGTCCGGCGGCTGGCCGTGGAGGACGGGGCCCAGGTACTGAAGCTCTACCCGGCGGACAAGTACAACGTGGGCTATGGCCAGGTCTGCCATGCTCTGGCCGCCTACTGCTCGGCGCCTCTCCCGGCACTCCGGAACCTGGTCATCCAGGGGGCGTTTGCGTGGCTGAGCGGCAACGGGGACCTACACGCCAAGAACGTTTCCATGGTCCAGCAGCCGCACGGGGAGTGGACCATCGCCCCGGTCTACGACATTCCGTCCACAGTGGTCTACGGGGACAAGACCCTTGCGCTGACCCTGAAAGGGAAGCGGAGCGGGATCTCTCGCCGCCACTTTCTGGGCTGGGCTGCGGAGCTCGGACTCACAGAGCGCACGGCCATCCAGGTGGTGGAGCTCGCGCTGAAGGCGTCAGGTCCGCTGATCGCCGACCTGGAGGCAGGCGCCGCGTTCGCCGGGCTCGGTGGGCCGGAGAAGAACGACGGCGGCTCGCCGTTCCCGGGCATGGTCACCAGGGCGTGGGTGAAGGAGCTCAAGCACCGCAGGCGCTTGCTGGAAGGCTGAGGCACCCGCGGTGACTGCCGCCGTCGTGCGTTCGCGAGGTGGCACTTAGCAGCAGTATCCGGCTCCGGAACTGCCGCGAACTGTCATCTCGCGAGTTGGTTAGAGGTGCTGGATGCCTGCCCGCTGCATGGCGTCCTTATAGACGTCCACGCTCTTGGCGAGGAGGTCCTCCTGTTTTGCTTCAGAAACAGCAAAGGCCCGCCCGCCGAGCGCGCTGGCCTTATATATCTTGATGCCGCTGTTCTTCAGGGAAGAATGGTAGGTCTTCTCGAAGAGGGTGAGGAACGTGGAGGCGTCCGTGCCATGGGCGATGACTGCAGAGACGCGGCGGTTGATCTTGAGGAACTGCCGGAAGGGCCGCAGTCCGTCAGTCTTTTCCTGGACGTTCAGCGCCGATGGAAGCTCCGGATCCCGCACCCACGGGTACGCATTCCATGGCATCACATAGCGAGGATCAAGCTCGGCAAGTTCGTAAATCTGGGTGGCGCGGCGGGCGGCTTCGTCGTCGTTGAAATGGGAGACGAAGCCGGATTCGGTGCCCTTGCCGGGAGTGACGTGGAGGCTGACGATCCTGCATTCGTCCTCGTCATGCACGGGGTCGATGTACGGGACGACGGACCCTGGCTTCTTTTCCATCAGTTCATCGCAAAGCTGCGTTACCGCCGCGATGTTTGGTTCCTGCAGCAGGGCCTTTTTTTCGTCCCAGTCAATCGTCACGATCTCTCCCTCAGCAGCACGGCGTCCAGAAACAGGCGTCTAAACCCACTCTACGCTTTTGGACGTTTAGGTGCGCAGTGCAAGTTAGCTCCGGACCGGCGCCGGGCCGGGTAACGTCATGATGATGAACAGGAAAACGCTCAAGTCCGACGGCTTTGCCGGCTTCCGGGCCTTCGACAGCCTTGAGATCATGAGGGTTCCGCAGGGCACCGGCGTGTTCGCCATTCTCCGGCCGAATGAGTTCGAGCCGCACTTCCTGAAGATCAGCACCGCCGGGACCTTCAAGAAAAAGAATCCCACCCTGCCGGCGGAAGCCATTCTGGCGGAATGGGTGGACGGCGCGGACATTCTCTATGTTGGCAAAGCCGGGCCGGGAAGCAAGGGCAACCGCGGCCTCCGGAATCAGATCAAGGAGTTCCTGGATTTCGGCAGGGGCAGGCCGCCGGGCCATTGGGACGGCCGGCTCATCTGGCAGCTGACCCACACGGATGAACTTATCATCGCGTGGAAAGAGGTGCCCGCCGAAGAACTAAACCAAGCCGAGGCCGCCTATCACGCAGCCTTTGTTGCGGACCATGGCCGGCTGCCGTTCGCGAATCTCGTGCAGGCCAAAGTGCGGAACTAAGCCAGGCCGCCGTCGTACGTGAAGCGGCCAGCCAGGAGCGTTGCCGCAACCGGCATGGCGGCGAATTCCGTGTCCGGCGAGGACAGCGGATCGGCGTCGAGCACCACCAGGTCCGCCGGGTCCCCGACCCGGATCCGGTTCCGGCCCCTTGCTGAGGCAGCAAGTGCCTGCCGTCGGCTGACGCATTCCTGGGGATGCCACGGCCCGCGGCCGTCCTGCCGGTACCTGGTGGTGGCCGCCGACATCCCCGCCCACGGATCCAGCGGCGCAACCGGCGCGTCCGAACCCAGCGCCAACGTGGCTCCGGCGTCGAGGAGCGATCTCAGCGGAAACGCCCGCTGCGTGCGGCCGCCCCAGTTGGACTCCGCGGCGTCACGGTCATCCAGTGCATGTACCGGCTGCACGCTGGCCGCAACTCCCAGAGGCCCGGCGATGCGGCGCAACCAGACGTCGCGGTTCCACGTCATTTCAAAATCAACGATGCCCACAATTCCCCGGGCGGATGCCGCGTCTGCGGCATCGCGGACCCAGCCGTCCACCACCGAGTCCGGGAGTTTGCCCAGCTCACGGGTCAGCGCAAAAGCAGGTTCCTCCCGGAGAAGGCCGCCGGCATCAACCTCCACCCCGTACCGCCGGGCGGCAGCGCTGTTCAGCCAGACACAATGCAGGTCGTGGCTGATCAGGGCGGTGGGCTGGTTGCCGGTGGCGGCGTCGAGCATTTCCAAAGTGGGGACGTCCGGCCACAAGGCGTCGCGGAAGCCCACCCCCGCGGTGGTGACCGAAGGATTGGCGCCGTGAACATAAGATCCGACGGCGGCTGCAGCCTCTTGCGCGGATGCGGCGGCGGACAGGTCCGGCCTGTTTGAGTGCAGCGCCCACTGGGTCATGTGGACGTGTTCGTCCCAGAGCCCTGGAATGACGTAGCGCCCGTCCACGCTGACCACGCGGGCGCCGCCCGGGATTCCGCCGCCGCTACTGATCCGGGCCACCACGCCATCAATGATGTGCAGGTCCGTGACGGCGTCCTCGCCGGGCTGGCGGACGGAGGCCAGGATGAGGCCTGTCAAGGAGCCAACCCCGTGAGCCCGTCGGCGGAGCAGGACCCCGACTCGACGGGAACGTTGTTGAAGAGTTTCGCAGCGGTGCCCATGATTCTCTCCGATCTGCGGCCGCACGTCGGCGGCGGCCCCAATTGTCGAACGCGGCACGGGGTGCGCACCGGCCCTGCCTGCCTTACCAGCTAGCCATTCGGCCGGCGTCTAGGTTGCGGAGCCCTTGAGCCGTTCCATCTCACGGCGATCCTTCTTCGTGGGACGCCCCGCACCACGGTCCCGCTGCGGGAGCCCCAGCGCAGGTGCCACCGGCCTTGGCGGAGTGTGGTCGGTAAAACAGTGCGACGCGGCCTCTGCCCCCACGCGCTTGGCGATGAGGCGGCGGACTTCGAGGGTGCGTTCGAAGCCGGACATCCGCACCGTGACGGTGTCGCCCGTGACCAGAGTGGCAGAGGCTTTGGCCGGGCTTCCGTTCAGCCGCACGTGGCCTGCGCGGCACGAAGCGGTGGCGGCCGAGCGTGTCTTGTAGGCGCGGATCGCCCACAGCCACGCATCAATGCGGACGCTGGCGAGGGAGGACGGAAGGATGGTCATGGCTGGCACCGAGTATACGGCGTCGCGTTCGCTGACCGCCGCCCTTGCCACGTTCCACGCGACGTGGCAAACGCCGCGGCGTGGGTGGCCTCGGACAAGGCAGGTGCCATCACGGACGCCACGATCAACATCTCCAGCGGCGCGGTTGTGGACTGCTGAGTCATCGCCCTCAGTCCCGGCTCACCCACCCCGGCCCGGAGCTTTTGTCCAGATAATGGCGCGATTCGTGCGTTTTCCGGCCATTGTCTGGACAAAAACTCCAGGAGAAGGAGTTCCTAGGCTTCGCGGGTGGCGGGGGACTTCGTCTGCGCCGGATCGCGTTCCGCGAGCGAGCCGATGGCGGCATCGATCGTCTTCATGGTCTCCGGCTCCAGCGTCACACCCGCTGCGGCCACCGTGTCTGCGAGCTGCTCAGGGCGGGACGCGCCCACGATGGCCGAGGCAACGTTCGGGTTCTGCAGCACCCAGGCCACCGCGAGCTGGGGCATGGAGAGCCCGGCTTCAGCGGCGATCGGCTTGAGGTCCTGGACACTGGCCAGGACGTCGTCACGCATCCAGCGCTCGATCATCCTGGCGCCGCCCTTGTCATCCGTGGCGCGGCTGCCCGCGGGTGCAGGCTGGCCGGGCAGGTATTTGCCGCTCAGCACGCCCTGCCCCATCGGGGACCAGACAATCTGGGAGATCCCCAGCTCTTCGGATGCCGGCACCACCTCCGCCTCGATGACGCGCCACAGCATGTTGTACTGCGGCTGGTTGGAGATCAGCTGGAAGCCCAGTTCCTTGGACAGTGCGTGGCCGGCGCGGAGCTGCTCCGCCGTCCACTCGCTGACGCCGATGTACAGCGCTTTGCCCTGCCGCACGATGTCTGCAAACGCCTGCATGGTCTCTTCCAGCGGCGTTTCGAAGTCGTAGCGGTGGGCCTGGTAGAGGTCCACGTAGTCCGTCTGCAGCCTGCTGAGCGAGCCGTTGATGGACTCCATGATGTGCTTGCGGGACAGGCCCAGATCGTTTTTGCCCTTGGGCCCGGTGGGGCCGAAGACCTTGGTGAAGATCTCCAGGGACTCGCGGCGCTCGCCCTTCAGCGCCGCGCCGAGGACGGTTTCCGCGGCGGTGTTGGCGTAGACGTCGGCCGTGTCAAAGGTGCTGATGCCGGCGTCGAGCGCTGCCTTGACACACTGGGTGGCGACGTCGTTCTTCACCTGGGAGCCGTGCGTCAGCCAGTTGCCGAACGTGATTTCCGAGACTTTGAAGCCGCTGTTACCGAGGTATCTGAATTCCATGGGTTCCACGCTAACGGAGTTGGTTGCTCTGGGTAAGGGCTTTCCGGCCGGAATGTCCGACGGCGGTGCGGCGGCTGCCGTGCTCAGCGGCGGCGGAGTTCCGCGTACTCCAGGGACGGCACCACGGCGCCGGCGTCGCGCTCCACGAAGTTGGTCCCGGGCGGGACCAGTTCGTCGACTGCATCCAGCACGGACTCGCCCAGGAGGGTGTCCGCTGCCCTGAGGTAGGCCTTGAGATGGTCTTCGGTGCGCGGGCCGATGATCACACTGCTGACGGCGGGGTGGTTCAGCGCGAACCCGATGGACAGTTCCACGAGCGAGATCTCCAGCTTGTCAGCCAGCCGGGCCAGCGAATCCGAAGCAAGCAGCTTCCGTTCGCTGGAAGGCCCGGAAATGTCGTAGCGTCCCGGGAGTGAATGCACCCGGGTTGGCGGTTTCCCGGCATCGAGGACAAACTCGCCGGATAGCCAGCCGCCGGCCAGCGGACCGTAGGCCAGCACGCCCAGGCCGTACTGCTGCGCAATGGGCAGGACATCGCGCTCGTTGCCGCGGACCAGCATCGAATACGGGACCTGGTTGGCAACAGGCGGGATCAGGTGGTTGGTGGTGGCCAGCCACTGGGCCTCCACGAGTTGCGCCGGGGTGAATACCGAGGTGCCGTAGTAGAGGATCTTTCCCTGCCGGATGAGGTCGTTCAGGGCGGTGATGGTTTCGAGCACATCGGTGTTGTAGTCCGGCCGGTGCGCCTGGTAAAGATCGATCCGGTCCGTCTGCAGCCGGCGAAGGCTGCACTCCACCGCCTGCATGATCCAGCGCCGGGAGTTCCCGGAGTGCGCGGGGTTGGCGCTCATCTGCCCGTGGAACTTGGTGGCCAGGAAGACGTCGTCCCGGCGGCCGCGGAGCGCGCGGCCCACCACCTGCTCGGACTCACCCTGGGAGTACACATCCGCGGTGTCCACCGCGGTGATGCCGGCGTCGAAGGCGGTGTGGATGATGCGGATGCTTTCATCCGCTCCGGTCGGGGCGCCGCCTGCCAGGGCGCCGCCGGACGCGCCGCCCGGCCCTTCGCCAAAGTTCATGGTGCCCAGCGTGAGCGGGCTGATGGGCGTGCCGGACCGGCCGAACACACGAAGTTCGCTGAGGCTCATCCCCGGCTCCTCACAATCGTTTGTCCACGCGGATTGCTGTGGATCGTCACGACGCTACACAAATTCGGCGCGGGGCCGCAGGAGAGAGCCACAGTGCTTCGCTTTTCGTAGTACGGGGTAACGCGGGCCGGAACGGTGACGGTTTGTGACGCCCGGGCGCCGCGCCGTCCTCAGCGCTTGTCGGCGGGCAGCTTGGCCTTGAGGACCTCCGCATGGCCGGACAGCGACACCAGCGATCCGGTGTCCAGCAGGGACAATGGTGCCGGGGCGGGCGGCTTCGTGAACGAGCGGGCAGCCCCACTGGCGGCGGTCTCACGGTTGGGCTTGTCGTGCCCAGGGTTGTCCTGATGCAGCGCCGACTCCACTAGCGGAGCCACCGCTTCGACCTTCGCTGCGGGAACGGAGGGGCCGGGAAGATCGCGCACCGAGATCTTGATTTCGGGGGCGGCGGCACGGGCGCGCGCCATGGCCCGGGCATCAGCTTCGGCCACAGCAGCGGCCCAGTCCTCGGCGAGCACCGGCTGCTCCTTGCGGGCCGCGGTCAGCAGGGGGTGATGCTCCACCGCGTCGTGGAAGCGGGGCCGGATTTCGGATGGCTTCAGGTAGTTGCGGCCGTCTCGAAGGGCCTTGCGCCAGTCGCGCGGCGTGCTCACAACGGCCGCGGCGGCAGCGCTGTGGGCGCGCACGGTGTACAGGGCTCCGCCGGCCGTCGTCCGCAGGGCGCCGGCCTTTGCGCGCAGCACCCCGGCGCGGGCCGGCTTACCGGCAGTGGAGGCGGCAGCGGCGTCGTCGTGCGTTGCAGCGTTGGCGTCCGACGGCGGCCCGGGCTCCCCGGTCAACCGAACCAGGGGGAGGGTTTCGTTTTTGGGGAGCCGCCCCAAGAGGGCCATCACGGTCAGTACAAACAGCCGCCCGACGCCGGCGAGCAGCAAGGTGATGACCACCAGCAGGACCAGGCCCAGGAACATCAGGAACGCGAGGCCGAGCGTGCCGAAAAAAGTCAGGTTGAGGGCAATCGTCGTCGAATCTCCCACGTCACCTCTCCTCTCTGCCGGCGGCGGAGTCCGTCCCGGCACCCCTCACCACGGGCAACAGCCCTCCACCACCTTACGGACTATTTATCGCTCTTGCGGGCTCCGGGCGGGGTTCGTCCGAGGTTGTTTCGAAGCTGTTACCGGAAATGACAACACCGGCAGCGCCCTATAGTCGGAAGGGATCCACGAGGCCGCCGGACAGCGGCCCGGACAACCGCGACAGGAGCACCATGCCCGATAATCCGATCAACGCCGGCCCCTGCGTTTGCCTGTCGGGCGAGACGTACACGGACTGCTGCGGGCGGTTCCACAACGGCGGGGCCGAAGCCGCCACGGCGGAGCAGCTGATGCGCTTCCGCTACAGCGCGTTTGCCCTGCTGAACGCCGAATACCTCCGGAAAACCTGGCATCCGGATACTGCGCCTTCGGACCTGGAACTGGACCCGGCCATGGAGTGGCGCCGCCTGGACATCCTGTCCACGAGCCGCGGCGGCCCGCTGGATACTGAGGGGACCGTGGAGTTCAAAGCCCACTTCCGGCACAACGGCGAACGCGGAGTCCACCACGAAACCAGCCGCTTCGTCCGCGAGAACCGCCGCTGGTACTACGTCGACGCCGTGATGCTCGCCTAGCTCCCGTTTACGTTTCGTCCGGGGTGAAGCCGGCCCGGTCCACCTTGCGGTGGAAGTGCATGCCCGCCAGGCCCCCGAGCACGGCACCCACCAGCGCGACCAGGGCCACCACGACGGCGGCAATGATGCTGGTGAGGGTCAGTTCGCCTTCGTTAATGGGGATGCGCGGGAAGCTGTTCAGGCTGGCCAGGACGTTGAACTGCTGCCCGGCGACGAGTCCCAGGATCGCGATAACCACCGCGGCTATGAGTGCCCAGATCCACACCATAAAGCCCTGCCTGGCGCCGTTGAACCGTGCCATCCGGCCGGCAACATAGCCGCCCGAGTAGTAGGAGATGAACAGGACCACCAGCAGGACGATGATGCCCACCAGCCCGATGGCGCCGTTCGTCGTTACCTGGTTGACGGCCTCGTTTACGTCAGTGTTGTTCGCCAGCCCCACCGCCGTTCCGGCTGCCGCCACAAAGGCCGTGAGCAGCACGGCCATGCCGGTAGCAGCAAGCCAGCCGAAAAAGGCCGAACCTACCTTGATGCCGCCGAACTGGTCCTTCTCCCTGGCCACGGCCGTCTGCTGGTCGGTCAGGCGCGGATCCGTCAGGCGTGGATCCAGCACCGGATCGTCGGTCAGCGGCGCCTGGGCTGCCGGGTCATAGTCCTGCTCGGCATAGGGCGCCGGCGCCTGGTCGAAGGCGCGCGTGGGCTCGCCAGTGGCGAAGGTTTGGTCACGAGCAGTTTCATTCCGTAGATTCGCATTCCGCGTCGTGGGCGGAAATCTGTCCTCTGGGTCCGTTTGGTTGCTCATGGGTCAACTCAACCACTGGTGACCAGCGATAACAAGGCTGCTTAGTAGTAGCTAACGGTACTTCCGGTGCAGGTTTTCCTTGGTGGAGGCCCCCGGTGTGGCATCGGCGATCCACGGGCCGGTGCCCTCCGACGGATCCAGCACGCCCGCCTCAAGCCAGGTGTAGTCCCCGGCCAGGACCTTGCGGGAGAGTATATGGTCGCCGTCGTCCGTGTTGCGCCACAGCTGGTCAAAGTACTCGTCAATGCGGACGCGGGCCTGCTCGCAGTACGCCTCTGCCAGTTCGTAGGCACTGGCGGCATGCTCCGGCGTGGTGCGAAGGATCATCTCGGCCCGTGAACAGCATGCGGCCATGGCGAACAGCTCGGCGCCGATATCCACCACGCGGCCCAGGAACGCCTGCTTGTACTCCAGCTTTGCCTGCCACCGCCCCATGCCGTAGAACGTCTGGCGGGCCAGCCGGCGCGAGGACCGTTCCACAAAGCGCAGCTGCTTGGCCAGCCTGCCGAAGTCGCTGTAGGACCTGGGGTCCATTCCGGCGCCAGCCACGAGTTTGGGGAGCCATCTGGCATAAAAACCTGAAGCCCCGACGGCGGCCCGCGCCTTGTCCTGGAGGCTCGCGTCCACGGACGCAAGGTCGCCGGCGGCGGCAAGATGGGCATCCACCGCTTCGCGGGCGATGAGCAGTTTCATGATCTCCGAGGAACCTTCGAAGATCCGGTTGATCCGGAGGTCGCGCAGCTGCTGCTCGGCCGGAACCGCACGTTCGCCCCGGGCTTCCAGGGACTCCGCTGTCTCGAAGCCACGGCCGCCGCGGATCTGGACCAGCTCGTCGGCGATCCGGCAGCTGATTTCGGTGGACCACAGCTTGGCCAGGGCCGCCTCGATCCGCACGTCCTTCTGCCCGGCGTCCGCGAGTTCCGCGGACAGTTCGAAGACGGCGTCCAGGGCGAAGGCGGACGCGGCAATGAAGGCGATCTTCTTGCCCACGGCTTCGTGTTGGCCCACCGGCCGGCCCCACTGGGTGCGGGCGTTGGACCATTCCCGGGCGATCTTCAGGCTCCAGCGGCCGGACGCGACGCACAACGCCGGCAGGGCGAGCCGGCCCGTGTTCAGCGTGGTGAGCGCGATCTTCAGGCCCTGGCCCTCACGTCCCAGCCTGTTGGCCGCGGGCACGCGCACCTGGTGGAACCGGGTGACGCCGTTTTCGATGCCACGCAGTCCCATAAAGGTGTTGCGGTTCTCTACGGTGATGCCGGGGGAGTCCATTTCCACCACAAAGGCGCTGATGCCGCCCTTATGCTCGGTGCCGTCCGCATCGGTGTGGGCCGGCACCACGGCCATCACCACCACAAGTTCGGCAATCACACCGTTGGTGGTCCAAAGCTTCACGCCGTCCAGGACGTAAGTCCCGCCGTCGTCCGTTGGAACGGCGGTGCTGCCCATCCGGGCGGGATCGCTGCCCACGTCCGGTTCGGTCAGGAGGAACGCGGTAATGGCGCCGGCGGCGCAGCGCGGCAGGTACTCACGTTTCTGCTCCGGCGTGCCAAAGACCTTCACGGGCTCGGGCACCCCGATGGACTGATGCGCGGAGATCAGGGCGCCAATGCTGGGGTGGACGCTGCCGAGCAAAGCCAAGGCCCTGCCGTAATAAACCAGGGACAATCCGAGTCCGCCGTACTCCTGCGGGATCTTCATGCCGAAGACGCCAAGGCCCGCCAGACGCTGGAGGTATTCGTCCGGGATCCTGGCCTCGCGTTCGATCATGCGGCCGGACATGGTGCGGGCGTACTGGGTGAGGCGCTCCATAAAGGCTTCGCCGCGTTCCACGTCATCGGCCTTTGCCTTCGGCCAGGGATGGATGAGGCTAAGGTCGAAATTCCCCAGGTAGAGTCCCTTGGCGAAGCTGGGCCGGTCCCAGCCAATCTCGCGCGAGGCTTCAGCAAGTGCCCGGGCGTCCGCCGCGGTGGCTTCGGGTCCGATTTTGGCCGCGGCGACGGGGACTTCGGCGTCCGGGGAGTCTGTGGCAAAAACTTCCGTGGCAGGCGGGTTCGTGGCGGGACTGTCAGTGGCGGAGCTCATGGGGTATCTCCTCAGACCGGTGTGGCCGGTTCAAGCCATGGATCCGCCGGGTTGGAGAACCCTTCAGCTGTCTCTCAACATTACCCGCGGGTAGCTTCCAGTGCTAGGGGATGGCTGGCCCTGGAAGTCCCCGGGGATCTCCACGGTGGAGGCGTGGTGGACCAGCCTGTCCCAGCCGTGGTTGATCCCGTGGACCACCGCCAGCAGCGTGGTGGAGGCGAGGAACCAGACGAACTTGCCTACCCCCACCATGACCAGGGCCAGGAAGCCCGCTGTCAGGACGAAGCCCACCAGGACCATGGCAAACACCAGGGTTCCGATGAACACCATGGTTGCGGTCTCCACTGCACTTAAGTCGAACTGCATTGTTCCCCCTGCTGCGCCGTTGCTTCGGTTGAGATCGGTAGCATGAGCGTAGGGGTGCTTGGGCGCCCCAGCCAGACCTGCCCGGCCGTCACGGCGGGTTGATACGGGATCGCAATGCTACCGGGACGTAGGTCACGGAGCGGTCGCGGGATCCTCACCTTTAGGGGCGGAGGGTCTGCGTTAACCTTGTAGTTGGCAGTTTTCGCGATCCGCGCTGCCCAACCATCCCCCAGCAGCTGAAGGAGAGCGCGTGCCCCGCTCCGCCAGGTCATCCGCTGACGCGATCAGTGCCCGGCTCCGGGACCTCGAACTCCTCACCAAGGGACCCGCATGGGCCCTGACACGCTCGGCGCCGTGGGTGATCGCGGTGCTCCAGGCATCCTTTACCCGTACACGTCCGCAGCTTCCGCTCGAGGAGTTCCACGCCGACGTCGACTCCTTCCTTGATCAGCTCCGGCGCCAGGAGCCCGGGCTGGGTGGCGCCGCCATCGGAACGTCGTCCGGCAGGAACTATGCGGACGAGTGGACGCGCAAGCATTTCCTGACCCGCCGCAACCAGTCGGGGCAGATCGTTTATGAGGTCACGGAGCCGGCCGCCCGCGTGCTCGCCTTCCTGGACAGCCTCTCCAGCGAACGTTCCACGCTGAACGGGTCCCGGCTGGGCACCCTCCTGGGCGACGTGGAGAAGCTGGCCAATGAGACCAATCCGGACCAGAGCGCCCGGCTGGAATCCCTGGAGGACGAGATCGGGGAACGGCAGCAGCTGATCCAGGACATCAGCTCCGGCGACTTTGACGGCCTGCTGGACGACGACGAAGCCCTGGAAGCCGCCGGTAACATCCTTGACCTCGCCGCCAGCCTGCCCGCCGACTACAAAAAGATGCGCGACCGCATCGAGGAACTCGTGGGCGAACTGCGCAACCAGATCATCGAGGAGTCGCTCAGCAAGGGCGCCACCATGGCGCAGGTGCTCGACGCGGACAAGCGGCTGCGGCAGAGCCCCGAGGGCAGGACCTTCCGCTCCTTCACCGCGTTCCTGGAAGACCCGCAGCAGCAGGTCCGGTTCCGTTCGGCCATCGGCGAAGTCCTCAGCCGGCAGTTTGCCGACGACCTTTCGCCGGAGGACCGCGAAACGCTCAAGAACCTGGTGGCCGAGCTCCGCCACCAGCACAGCCAGATCCAGCGGATCTACGGCAAGCTCAGCGAAAGCCTGAACACATACGTCCAGAGCGACGACTTCCGCCAGTCCGTCCGCCTCCGGAAGGTGCTGCGCGAGGCCGAGCAAGCCATCAGGTCCTTGCCGTATGAACGCGAACGGCCGGGCCTGGTCCGCGGTCCGGTGCTGTTCAACGCCGGGTTCGAATCGCTGGCCATGGTCAAGCTCTACGACCCGGACGAGTTCGCCGTCCCGCCCAAGCTGGCTGACCCCATCGCCTTCAGCGACTCCGACCGCGTGCGCTCGCCGAGAACGGGCAAAGCACGCCCCGACGCCATCCGGGCCGCCGTGGCCGGCGCGTCCACCCTGGCCGAGGCCTGGGTCCAGCTGCCGCCGGAGGAGCAGCACATCAACTCCGTCCGCGCACTCCTCTCGCACGCCCTCCAGGAGGGTGCGGCCTTTGACCGCGACGCCTGGGATGGCCTGGACTACGAACAGATCGACGGCACCACCCGCACGGCGTACCTGCCGGTGGTCACCCTCAAGAAGGATTGACGATGACTGAAGTTTCAAGCGACACGAGTGCAGCACCAGATGCCGCCCAGGGAGTGGCATCTAAGGGACTGGACGAGGGCCCCGATGCGAGCTTGCGAGAATCGGGAAGTACGGTCCCGCTGTCGGAGCCGCGCGCTGAGCTGATCGAAGATCAGCTTCGCGGCGAAGGGGCGGGGGCGGCATCTGGTGCTGAACGACCCTTCAGCGTCACGCCCCGCGACACGTTTGTGGATGGCGCGGCACTGTTTCCCGGCGACACGGGCGTTCTCTCGATGAAGGTGCGCCAGGCGCTGGTCAAGCTGCTCAAGGGTCCGTACGTTGACGGCGGCCGCGACGAGAAGCTATGGACCATGCTGCTGGACAACCAGATCATCCTGCGAAGCCGCCTGTCCGAGCTGTTTCTGACCCTGCAACTGGACCACGAACGCAAGATCGCCGTCCTGCGCCCGGTGGATCCTGAGGCCATCGGCGGCAGCAGCCGCTCCAGCATCCTGCGCCAACAGCGTGCCCTGAGCCGGGTGGAGACCATCGTGCTGCTCCGCCTGCGGATGCTGCTGGACCGCCACGTCACGGCCCAGACCGATGCCACGATCACCCGCGAGGAAATCGCTGACCTTGTGGCCCACTACCAGCCCGCCGGCCAGCAGGACGCGCTGCGCGATTCCGACGTGGTCACCCGTGCCATCACCAAGCTCTTGGCCCGCCAACTGCTCCTCACCACGGGCCTGGACGATGTTTACACCATCTCCAACGCCCTCCCGCTGGCCCTCCCCTTCGAAAACATCGGCGACATCCCCACCCAAATCGACGCGCTGGTAGCCGCCACCACAGACCCAACAGGCACAGAAGCACTAATAGAACTCGACAGCGAGAATCCCCTCCGCACAGACGACGACACTGAGGATGACGATTCGGTGACTGACAGCAGCGACGACACCGGGGACATGCGGCAGCATGCGTCTCAGCTGGGCCCACGCGGACAGGGTTCCCTGGCCGAGCTTGCGAGGCAAGGGAGTCCGCGGGGCGGAACGAGCGAGCATGCAGAGCATGTGTCCGGTGGCGGCGCGATAGGCGACCACGAAGAAGGGAACGAAAAGTGAGCATCGCAACCATGCTGCCGATGGGCGACCTCACGAATCCCGGCCAGATGCGCCTTGCTTTGGTGCAGGTGGTCAACTGGGGCACATTCCATGGGGCGCACACGATGCACGTGGACCGCAACGGAACCCTGCTGACGGGCAACTCGGGCGTGGGCAAGTCCACGCTGTTTGATGCCATGCTGCGCGTGTTTGATGCCCGGCCGCGCTCCAACGAGGCCGCGGCCCAGCGTGCCGGCGGTGCCGTGGAGGACAAGCGGACCACGTTCACCTACATGCGCGGCAAGGTGGGCGACAAGGCCGTGGGCGAAGGCTCGGCCAGTGCGTTCCAGCGCCCCGGTGCCACGTGGTCCGCCGTCGCCCTGACGTTCGATAACGCCGCGGGCACGCGCATCACGGTGTCCGCCCTGTTCGACCTACCCAAAAACGGCACGGAGTCCAGCGTCGGGCGTTTCTACCTGATCGACAGCAAGCCGCTGGACCTGCCGGCCATCGAGGACATCGCGGAAAAGCGCTTCACCAAAGCTGCGCTGGAGACGATCTTCCCGGACGCGCAGATCTTCGATGTCCACAAGGCCTTCGCGGAGCGTTTCCGCCGCCTCCTTGGCATCAGCTCGGACCAGGCCCTGCCCCTGCTGCGCGTGATCCAGGCCGGCAAGGGCCTGGGCGGCAGCGTCAATACGTTCTTCCGCGACCAGGTCCTGGATGCCCCCGCCACCCTCGCCGCGGCGGACGACGTGGTGGAGGAATTCAGCAACCTCATGTCCATCCGGCAGCGGCTGGAGGACGTGCGGCAGCAGCGCGACCAGCTGGCCCCCGTGCCCGGGCTGAACAAGGAATATGCTCAGTCGCTCCTGGACGCGAACCGGCTGCGGGAGCTGTCGGGGGAGGAGTTCGAAGCCTACAAGCAGCAGCTCGCCGTCACGGTGCACCAGAAGACACTGGCCCGGTTCAAGGACCTGGCCCAGGCGAAGGCCAAGGAGCTGGGCGCGGAACGCTCGGTCCGTGACGGGCTGGCCAAGGATCTGCGCCAACTGGAGACCGATTACAACAGCCAGGGCGGCAACGCGATCTCCGCGATCGAGCAGTCGCTGGACAACGCCAAGGTGGGTCTGCGGCTGCGCGAGCAGGTGGAGGAAGCGGCCCGCAAGGCGCTGTCCGACGCCGGCCTGCAGCTGGAGTGGACCGCTGAGGGGTGGGAACAGGCCCACGAGCAGGCTGCCGCCAGGTCGGCTGAGCTCAAGGATGACTCGAAGGCCCTTCAGGAGCTTCGTTTCGAAGCGTTCGACGGCCACGCCACCAAAAAGCGTGAGCTGGCGGCAGCCCAGCAGGAGCTGCTGTCGCTGAAGACGCGCAAGTCCCTGCTGCCGCCGTCGAGCATTGAAAACCGGGCGGCAATCGCCGCTGCCACGGGTGTTCCTGAGGACCGGATGCCGTTCGGCGGCGAGCTGATGGACCTCGCCGAGGGGGCGGAACGGTGGCGGCCGGCCGCGGAGCGCGCCCTCCGGAACCTCGCCACCACGTTGTTGGTCCCCGGCGAACATTTCGCCGCGGTGACCCGCTACCTGAACGACAACAAGGTACGCGGTGCCCTGCGGGCGGTGGACGTGTCCAAGCCGCTCGCGGGCGGCGCCCTCGCCGTGGAGGACGCGCGCGACGGCGACCTGCTCACCAAGCTGGACATCCTCGCCAGCGGAGCGGTGGCGGAGGCCGGGGAATGGATCCGGGAGCGGATCGCCCTCGATTTCGCCTACCCGTGCGTCGAGGACCCCAACGAACTGGCCACCCTGGACAAGGGCCTGAGCCTGGGCGGTGTGGTCAAACGCAACCGGCACACGGTAGAGAAGGACGACCGTTTCACCAGCCGCCAGGACTACGTGCTCGGCTTCGACAACGCCGCCAAGCTGGAACTCGTGGCCGCCCAGGTGGAGGACCTGCAGCAGGAACTCGCCAAGGCCGCCGAGCTGGCCCAGAACCGTGAAGAGTCCCACCAGGGCATGAGCCGGCAGCTCGATGCCCTCCGCCGGATCGCGGAGGACCACCGGCCCTGGGAACAGGTCTCCGCTGCCGTCGCCGCCGATGAACTCGCCAGGATTGAACAGCGGCTCAAGGATGCCCTCGCAGCCCAGGCCGACCTGGAACCGCTGCGGGCCAACATCGAAACCGCGCGGCAGAAACACCAGGCCAGCACCGAAGCCGCAGCCGTCCTGCAGAGCGAATACAAGGCACTCGACCGGCAGCTGAGCACCGCCGATTCGCTGCTGGAAGCCGCGCGTGCCCGCCTGGAGCAGGCGCCGCCGTCGGACGTTACCGTCACCGCGCTGGAACCGTACTTCATCGATTTCGGCGACGTCAGCGAGATGCATGAGCTGGACAACCTGGCCAACCGCGTCCGGACGGCGCTGCTCGGGGAGCTGCACGCCGCCGAGACGCGCGGGCAGGCGACCTCCGAGCGGCTGACCCGGATCTTCGAGGGTTTTGTGCGTGAGTGGGGCTCCGCGATCTCCGCGGACCACGGCACCTCCATCGGCGCGGCAGGGGAGTTCGAGGGCCGCTACCACGCCATCATCAGCGACGGCCTGCCCGCCCAGGAGTCCGAGTTCCGGCAGTTCTTCAACCAGCGCACGCATGAATCGTTCAGCACGCTGTTGCACCTGCTGGACGAGGAGCGGCGGTCCATCACCAGCCGCATCCTGCCACTTAACGGCATCCTGTCCGAGGTTAACTTCCACGAGGGCAGCTTCCTGGAACTGGACATCAAGCAGACCCTGCCGGCCACGGCCAAGCAGTTCAAGGACGCCATCCAGAACGCGCTGAAGGCCCGGCACGCGCGTCCTGCCCGTGCGGGTTCGGGCCCGGAAACCGGGGGAGGCGACGACGCCGAGCTCACCGCCCGGTACAAGACCCTCGAAACGCTCGTCAAGCGGCTCGGCTCGCCCACGCCGGAGGACCGGCGCTGGCGTGCCGAAGTGCTGGATGTCCGCGGGCACCTGTTCATCCAGTGCAAGGAGCACCGGGAGGTGGCCGGGCCGGCGTCGGGCAAGAAGGGCGGCGGCAAGCGGACGGACGTTTACATGCATGCTGACACCGGCTCCATGTCCGGCGGCGAGCGGCAGCGCTTCACGGCGTTCATCATGGCCGCGGCCCTGAGCTATCAGCTGGGCATCGCCGAGCAGGGGTTTACCACGTACGGCACCGTGATGATGGATGAGGCGTTTGTGCTGGCCTCGGAGGAGTTCGCCGGCGCCGGGATCAAGGCGCTGCACGAGTTCGGATTCCAGCTGCTGCTGGCCGCTCCGGAGAACGTGATCGACCTGTCCCGGCACCTGGGCTCCGTGACGGAGATCCTGCGGGACAAGCGCACCAACCGCTCCGGCGTGCTCACCGCCCCGGTGATCCGGCCCCGGCCCGGCGCACAAGGTCAGTGGCGGTCCGAGGCGAACCCCGTGGACATCGTGCTCCGCTGACCCGGACGCTCTCTCACTTCCTGCACGTTTTTTACGAACGCTCTCTCACTTGCCTCAAGACGTAGAGGGAGCGTTCGGGTTTTTGCTGCAGGAGCTGAGAGAGCGTCTACTCGGCAGCCGTGCAGGCGTCGATCTGGGCCTGGACGATTGCGCCGTAGTGTCCCACCAGCTCGTCAAATTCCCAGCCGTCGAAGAGGCCCAGCGTGCGGACGGTCTCGCCGAAGCCGGTCATCAGGGCCACCACGGTGGAGGCGAACCGGCGCTCCGGCGTGGTGTCCCCGACGAGCCGGGCGGTGGTGGCGAGGTAGCGTTCGCGGATGTCTGTCCGGGCAGCCTCGGGGTCGGGGGAGTCCAGCACGGCGAGCGGGATGGTGGCCCACGGCTCCTGCGTTCCGCGTTCCCGGCGCATCAACACGCGGAACACCAGGGCCCTGCCGAGTTCCGACGTCGGGACCTGCAGTTCGGCGAGCTGCGACTCGTCGGGCCGGACCGCAGCATAGAGCTTTTCCTTGGAGACGAAGAGTTTCATGACCAGGGCCGCCGAAACACCTGCGTCTGCGGCGATGTCCCGCACCGTCACGGCGCGGTAGCCGCGTTCCCCGAAAAGGCGTCCGGCGGAGCCGAGGATCGCGTCATGGCTGGGGCCGCTCACGCGCCCACGCGCTCTCCGGACTTTTCCTCCACAGATGGCGCGGCGAAATCCAGGGTCATGGAGCGGTTGTCGATCGCGAGCTTCTTAGCCACAGCCCCGTGGGTCACTGGGTGAAGCATGGTCACGACGTAGCGGCCGGCGACGGGCAGCGGAAAGGCGTACCCGCCGTCGTCGTCCGTCCGGGTGGTGGCCACATGCTCGCCGCTGGCCTGTATCAGCGTCACCATGGCGCTGGCCACAGGCTCCCCGCCGGCGCTGACCGAGCCGCTGAGCTCCAAGCGGTCCCGGAGGAGGAAATTCTGCTGGAGGGTGCGGCCGTCGAAGTCAAATACTTCGGCCATGGGTGCCCAGCCGCCGGCATTGGCCACCATCAGGTACCTCCCCGCGCCGGGCAGCGCCACCGAGTAGTTGCCTTCAGCGTCTACCCGGCTCCAGTCCACCGGCTCGCCGTCGGTCTGCAGAACGGTGACGACGGCGGGGGTGAGGGGGCGGTGGTCCGGGGCCAGGACGCGGCCCTGTACCACCAGTTCGGTGGCGGCGACGGCGGGCGTCGGCGGGCGGTGCGCAGCAGCGGCGCGCGGGATGAAAAGGGCCGCCAGCATCGAGGCTGCCGCTGCCAGCGCGGCCAGCCAGAATACGTCCTTGAAAGCATCGAACGACGGAAGCTGTACGGCCCCGACCGTCATGCTGACTGAGGTGAGGACTGCGGCAACCGCGGCGCTCGACGTCGAGGTGCCGATGGACCGGACCAGGCTGTTCAGCCCGTTGGCCGAAGCGGTCTCGGTGATCGGCACCACGCCCATGATCAGTGTGGGCATGGCGGCGTAGGCGATGGCCGTGCCCACGCTGACCACGGTTGAACCGATGATGACCCACGCGATGGAGTCGTAGAAGAAGACGCGGCTCACGTAGCCCACAATCATCACGATGGCGCCGGCGATCAGCGCAGACTTGCCGCCGAAGAGGCGGATGATGCGTCCGGAAACAGGCGCGAAAATCACCATGGCTAGCCCGGAGGGGACCATGCACAGCCCTGCGGTGATGACGTTCAGCCCGAAACCGTAGCCCGTGGCTGTAGGCAGCTGGAGCTGCTGGGTGGTAAGGAGCATGTTGGCGAACATGGCGAAGCCGATGAGCAGGGAGGCCACGTTGGTCATGAGTACCGGTCTGCGGCCCGATGTCCGCAGGTCAACCATCGGCTGGCTGACTTTCAGCTCATACGGGACCCAAGCGGCCAGGAGTATTGCGGCTGTGAGGAACAGCAGCAGAACCGGCTCCGAGTCCCAGCCCCAGGCGCCGCCCTTGGAGATCGCCAGCAGCAGGGCAGCCAGGGCTGCGGAGAGCACCAGCGCTCCCGCGTAGTCGAAGCGCCCGGGCGTGCGGACCTTGGATTCCGGGACCACCAGGGCCACAGCAACAAGCAGCAGTGCGCCGGCGCCAGCGGACACCCAGAAGATCGAGGCCCACCCCAGGCTCTCGTACAGCACTCCGGCCAGGGGCAGGCCCATGGCGCTGCCGATTCCCAGGGTGGCGCTCATCAAGGCAACCGCGGAGCCCATCTTCTCCTTGGGCAGCTCATCTCGCATGATGCTGATGCCCACCGGAATCAGTGCCGAAGCGAAGCCCTGGAGCGTCCTACCGATGACCAGCCACAGGAAGGAACCGCCGACCGCGGCGATGACCGAACCGGCCACCATGATCGCCAGGCAAACCACCATCATCTTGCGTTTGCCGTACATGTCCGCGCTGCGCGACACGATGGGCGTTGCCACGGCGCTGGCTAGCAGGGTGGCAGTCACCAGCCAGGAGGCGTCGTCGGCAGTGATACCCAGGATCCGGGGGAAGTCCGGAAGGAGCGGCACCACCAGTGTTTGCATGAGGGCCACCACCGTGCCGCTAAGGGCCAGGACGGCGGTGATGGCGGACGGGGACGGGGCCCGGTAGGTGTTGGCGTTGGAACGCGTCATCAGGTGCTTTCAAGTGTGGGCTGGGGAGGGGGTTCGTGCGGTGAACGCGCGTTTACCCCCTTAAGAGTGAACCACTGTTCACCCCCTGCCGGCAATGACCTGATGCTATTTGATGCGTCACATTATCAATTACGCAATACAAAGCTTTTCTAATTATGAGCAGGCTAGGCTACCCTTACTTAGGTTCGCTTCATTCACCTAAGGAGTTCCGTGACTTCCCCCCTCTTCTCCGGCCCGAGCGCCACCCGCCGCACGCTGTTCAAGTCAGCCGGCAAGGCAACGGCAGTTCTGGCCGCCGCGGCGCTCACCCTGTCCGCCTGCTCCACCGGCCCCGCGTCCTCCACCTCGGACGCCAGCGCTTCCAGCTCCAGCAGCTCGCAGTTCCCGGTCACGATCAAGCACGCCTTCGGTGAGACCACCATCAAGGACCAGCCCAAGCGCGTGGTCACCGTTTCCTGGGTCAACGACGACGTTTCCCTCGCCCTCGGCGTGGTCCCGGTGGGCGTCCCCAAGAACGAATGGGGCGGCAATGAGCAGGGCTCCACCCCGTGGAAGGACGCAGCGCTGAAAGAACTCGGCGCCGGCTTCGGTTCCGACAAGGCCCCGGTCCAGTTCTCCGAGGCCGACGGCATCAACTTCACCGAGATCGCCAAGCTCACCCCTGACGTCATCCTGGCCGCCTACTCCGGCCTGACCGAAGAGGACTACAAGAAGCTCAACGAGATCGCGCCGGTGGTGGCCCACCCCGAGGTTGCCTACGGAACCTCATGGCAGGATGCAACCTCCATCATCGGCAAGGCGCTGGGCAAGGAGGCTGAGGCCACCAAGCTCATCGCCGAGACTGAGGCCACGGTCAAGGCAGAAGCTGCCAAGTACCCGCAGATCGCCGGCAAGAGCTTCATCTACGGTTACACCGATCCCGCAGATCTCACGGCCACGGGCTTGTACACCGCCAATGACAACCGTCCGAAGTTCCTGTCAGCCATCGGGATGAAGCTGGCCCCGGTCGCCGAGAAGGCCTCCGCCGGCTCCAAGGACTTCTTCGTGCCGTGGTCCGCCGAGAAGGCCAACGAACTTGAGGCCGATATCTTCCTGAGCTCGGTCGAGGATGCCGCGACCGCTGCGGCCGTCAAGAGCGACCCCCTGCTGGGCCAGATTCCGGCCATCAAGAACGGCGCGTTCGTTGCAGATGCGGACAAGAGCCTGGTCCTGGCAATCTCCGCCTCCTCGCCGCTGAGCCTGCCGTGGGCGCTGGACACGTTCCTCCCGCAGCTCGCCACCGCCGCGGATGCAGTGAAGTAAGCACCGTTCCATGACGGAAAGTACGACGACGGCACCCGCCGGACAGCGCGAACGGACACTTGGGACCCCGATCGGGTCGCAACGAGGGCCTCAAGTGTCCGTTCGCGCCGGTCGATTGGCTAGCGCCGGCGGAAAGGCCAGAACCAGGCAGGCTGCCTGGCTGCTGGCCGCCGTCGTCGTACTTTCTTTGTTAGCCGCCGCGTCCCTGGCCATCGGCGCCCGGGGCCTTTCCCTAGCCACCGTCTGGCAGGCGCTCACCCAGTTCGACGCCGCCAACGGGGACCACGCCGTGGTCCACGCGCGCATCCCCCGCACCGTCCTGGGAATACTCGCCGGCGGTGCCCTGGGCCTGGCCGGCGCCGCCATGCAGGGCGTTGCCCGCAACCCGCTGGCAGATCCGGGCATCATGGGCGTCAACGCCGGGGCCGCGCTGGCCGTGGTCACCGGCATCTACCTTTTCGGCGTCACGTCCCTGAGCGGCTACATCTGGTTCGCGTTCATCGGCGCCGGAGCCGCCGCCGTCGTGGTTTACTTCGTTGCGTCCATGGGCAGCGACGGTGCGACGCCGGTCAAGCTCGCCCTCGCCGGAGCCGCGCTCAGCGCCGGGCTCTATTCCCTGATGAGCGTCATTCTCGTCTCCAGCCAGGACACCCTGGACCGCTTCCGTTTCTGGCAGGTGGGCGGAATCTCCGGCCGCGACTGGGCAGTGGTGCTCCCGGGCCTCCCATTCCTGGCCGCTGGGGCACTTATTGTTCTTGGCACAGGCCGCATCCTCAACAGCCTGGCGTTGGGTGATGACGTCGCCCGCGGCCTCGGCCAGCGTGTGGGCCTGGCCCGCGGCGTCACCGCCCTGGGCATCGTGCTGCTGTGCGGCTCAGCGACGGCATTGGCAGGGCCCATCGGCTTTGTTGGCCTGGTCATTCCGCACGCCGTCCGGTCACTCACCGGCCCCGACTACCGCTGGATCCTGCCGTTCTCCCTGGTCCTCGCTCCGGCACTTTTGCTCGGCGCGGACATTATCGGCCGTATAGTGCTGCTGCCCGGCGAGGTTCCGGCCGGGATCATGACTGCACTCGTTGGAGCGCCGGTCTTCGTCTGGCTCATCCGCCGCGGAAAGGCGGCCGGACTGTGACCACCTCCACCTCCACGGGGGGCGAACTGGCAGATAACGCCCTCAAAACCGCGAAAACAGGGGATTATCTGCGAGTTCGCGCGCCCCTGATGCGCCGGACCCTCCTGAACCGGACCGCCGCCCTGGCCCTCGGCGTCGTGGTCATGTTCTCGGTGTACGTGCTCCTGGGCAGCTACACCGTGACTATCCCGGACTTTTTCAAGATCCTCATCGGGCACCTGACCGGCGGCGAGAAAATCCCTGGCGCAAGCTTCATTGTCATGGAGAACAAGCTGCCCCGGGCCGTCATCGGCGTGATGATCGGTGCCGCGTTCGGCCTCTCGGGCGGCCTGTTCCAGACCATGCTCCGCAACCCGCTGGCCAGTCCGGACGTGATCGGCATCAGTTACGGTGCAAGCGCGGCCGCGGTCACCGCCATCGTGATCTTCGGCGCCACCGGTCCCGCCGTGTCCGGAGCGGCACTCGGCGGCGCGCTGGGCATCGCAGCGCTGATCTACGCCATTTCCCGCGGACCGTCATTGGGCTCAGGCGGCGGCAACCGGGGGAACGCCGCGGGCAACCGGCTGATTCTGGCCGGTGTGGGCATCGCCGCCGCCCTGCATGCGGTGGTCAACTTCATGATGACCCGCGCGGACATCCGCACGGCAGCCGACGCACTCGTCTGGCTCAACGGCTCCCTCAACTCCGCCAACTGGGACCGGGCGGGCATGCTCTCACTGGCGCTGCTGGTCCTGGTCCCCGCCGTCATCGCCCTTGCCGGGCCGCTGCGCATTCTGGAACTCGGCGACGACGCCGCGGCCGGGCTGGGCATCCGCGTCGGGTTCACCCGCCTCGCCGTGGTGGTCACCGCCGTCGCACTCGCCGCGGTGGCGACCGCAGCTGCCGGGCCGGTCTCGTTCGTCGCCTTCCTGGCCGGCCCGATCGCCCGGCGCTTCACCCTCAAAGCCAGCCTCCCGGCGTCGGCCCTGGTGGGTGCGCTGATTGTCCTCACCGCCGACTACGTCGCGGCCAACCTCGCCCCCTTGCTGCTGGACGGCACCGTGCTGCCCGTCGGCGTTATCACCGGCGCGCTCGGTGCCCCGTTCCTGCTGTGGCTTCTGGTCACGGCCAACCGAAAGGATGCCTGACATGGCCGTTCTTAGCGCCCAGGACCTCACCCTCAAATACGACCAGCGCTGCGTGGTGGACGGCCTCACGGCGGATATCCCCGAGGGCAAAGTGACCATGATTGTGGGCGCCAACGCCTGCGGCAAGTCCACGCTCCTCCGCGGACTGTCCCGCCTTCTCAAACCGGCAGCCGGCGTGGTCACGCTGGACGGCAAGGACATCCACGCCCGCCCGGCCCGTGAACTGGCGCGCACGCTGGGGCTCCTCCCGCAGCACCCCACCGCGCCGGACGGCATCGCCGTCCGCGACCTTGTGGGACGGGGACGGTATCCGCACCAGGGCTTCTTCCGCAGCTGGAGCACCGAGGACGACGCCGCCGTGCAGCGCGCGCTTGAAGCGACAGAAACGCTGGAACTCGCTGAGCGGAACGTCGATGAACTGTCCGGCGGCCAGCGCCAGCGCGTCTGGATCGCCATGGCGCTTGCCCAGGAAACCGACGTGCTCCTGCTGGACGAACCCACCACTTACCTGGATCTGGCGCACCAGGTGGAGGTCCTGGACCTGGTCACGGATCTGAACCGCAAGCGCGGCACCACCGTGGCCATCGTCCTGCACGACCTGAACCTGGCGGCACGCTACGCGGACCACGTCATCGCCATGAAGGGCGGTGCCGTGGTTGCCCTGGGTGACCCCATAACTGTTGTCACCGAAAAGCTGGTCCGTGACGTCTTCGGCCTTGAGTCCCGGGTGATTCCCGACCCCGTCTCGGGCACGCCCCTGATTATCCCCATCGGCCGCCACCACACCACCGCAACCGAACTGGAGCTCGTTTCATGAAGACCCGCGACATCGCCGCCACCGAGCCCATGACCCTGGCTTTCGAGGTGACCGTTTCCTCGGTGCAGGAGCTGAGCCCCAACTTCCGCCGGATCACCTTCGGTGGCTACTCGCTGCGGGACTTTGGCGTTCACGGCGACACCATGGACCTGCGGATCAAACTGATGATCCCGTCCCTGGCGTCCGACGGCACGAAGCTGCCCTTGCCGGTCTTCGAGATGGAGCAGGCCGGCTGGTACCGGGAGTGGCTCGCCATGGATCCGGCTGTCCGCGGCTCCATGCGCACCTACACTGTGCGCCGGTCGCGGCTGGATTCGGTGTACCCGGAAATCGACGTTGATTTTGTGATGCACTTCGACGACCATGGCAACGGCGGGCCGGCCGCCAATTGGGCGCTGAACGCAAAGCCGGGCGATGCGATCACCATCATCGGCCCCAACAACCGGGCCGCACACTGCGTGACCGCGGAGATCTACTCCGGCATCGAATGGCGGCCGGGCATGGCCCAGCGCGTCCTCCTTGGCGGCGACGAAACCGCCATCCCCGCGATCTCCGCCATCCTCGAAAGCCTTCCCGCGTACATGACCGGCCACGCTTTCCTTGAGGTGCCGGAGGCGGGTGACTTCCTGGATCTCAAGACGCCCGCCGACGTCGAGATCACCTGGCTTGCCCGCGGCGCGGCCATCGGCCGCTCCCGCCCGCACGGGGAGATGCTCCAGGAAGCCGTCCGCCTGGCCGTTCCGGTGCCGGGCTGGGTGGCTATCAAAGCGTCCGACGCCGGCGCGGGACCCGAGCCAGAGGACGTCAACGTGGATGTGGACATCCTCTGGGAGACCCCTGCGCGGATGGACACCGCGGCGATCGGTGCCACCAAGAACCCGGACATGCCTGCAGGCGCCATGCCTTTCTACGCCTGGATCGCCGGTGAAGCAGCCGCCATCAAGGACATGCGGCGGTACCTGGTGCGGGACGTGGGGATCGACCGGAAGCAGGTTGCGTTCATGGGGTATTGGCGCCAGGGCAAGGCCGAGGTCTAGGCGAGCGCAGGAACGCGCCTAGGGTTGAAGGCGCCTAGCAGGAGTGGAAGAGTTTGCCCATCCCGCCGAGGCGCAGCACGCCAAACTCCGGCTCGGTACGCCTCAACAGCTCAAATACAGCGAGAAACGAATCCTTCTGGTCCTTCCTCTACCACCGGGACCTTGATGAATCATCACCTTAACGAACCACGGTCGTTGCCACTCCCGAAAGTCAGGGTGTTGCAACGACCGCTGGAACTCGCCAGGGTGCGAGTGGGTCTTTCTCATTCACTTCGTTGCCGCTCAGAGACTTGCGGCACCCCGCGAGTCGGTCCCGCGGCTAATCCAACCGTTCCGCGGCGAGCCCTAGGCCGGAAAGGGCTGTCTTATCAGTAGACGCGGACCCAATCGACCTGCATCTGCGAGGGCTTGGTAGCCGAGCCGTCCGGGAACCAATCCAGCTGCAATGTCTGTTTCATGGCGACCGAGGGCTGGTGCGCCGGGTTCGTGTCAGTGAAGGTCTTTACCCCGTCGACGTATCCGGTGATGGCGGCCGGGGTCCACTCCACCGCGTAGTTGTGCCACTGTGTGCTATCGAGGGGCGTCGCCGTCGTGGTCTGGAAATCCGCTCCACCACAGGCGTAGTGCAGGAAGAACCGCATCAGGTTGGTGGCTGTGCTGCCCTCGGCATAATCGACCTCGGCACAGTTCGGGGCAGCGTTGTTGTTGAGGATCAGGACCGGGTGGTATTTCGGGTCGCGTGCATTGGTTTTCATGCGGGTTTCCCAGCGACCATACTTTTGTTGCGCGAACTTTGCCGACATGCCGCCCGTGGTGCCGGCTGCGTCTCCGCTAACGGTGGCCACGCCGTTGGCAACCGACCAAGCCTGGGGACTGCGCAGGCCTTTGCCTGCATGCCCTGCACCATTATAGACACTCCATTTTGTCCGGTCCGGTGCGCCGGTGTTGGAGAATTCGTCGCCCGTCAGGACCGGGCCCCAACCGAAGGCGGTAGCTGCCTGCGCACCGTCACCCGTCGTGGCGAGAGTCTGGCTGGCTGCGGGCACCACCGTCGCCGTCGCCGGGGCCGCGGCAGGCGCGGGCGTCGGCGCCGAGGTGACGGCTGTCGCCGGGGTTGCCGCCGCCGAAGCGGGGGTCTGGCCGCTGCTCGAAGCCGGGGGCGCCGGAGATGCGGCGGCTGAAGACGCCGTGGCTGCGGTAGTTGGGGCTGGAGTGGCAGGTGCGGACGCGCGGCCAGCCGAGGATGGGGCAGACGCCCCATTGGTCGTAGGGGCTAGGCCGCATCCTGTCAGGGACAAAGCACCCATGGTCATTACGATGGCTATTTTCTTGAACAAGATACCTCCGGGCTTAGGACTGGAAGAAACGACTGATGCACCTGAGACGATGACGGGTGCGGAAAGCATCCTTCGGCCCCTTGGTAGGGCCGGAGCTAGCAGGCGCCGAAGGGGCGCATCGGGGGTCCAGTGTTCGGGCGCCCGGGGCCCTGCATTGGGGCCAGCCGCCAACGTTACCTGATCGTGACCTTCGGTCGCAAAATGTGACAAAGGCTGAGCAGCTGCTGATGATCAGACCGATCTGGCCCCGATTCGTGGACTCCGCCTGTAGCTGTTGCCTGCGGCCAGCCATGTACTGCCACTATCTGGAAACCCAGCCAAACCGGCGCAACTTGGGGGATTCGGCCCAAGCCAGCGGCGGCGGCTTGATGGACACACCTTGCACCCGGCCCTGGTTCGCAAACGCTCCCTCGCACTCTGCCTCTAGATCTCAACCCTTCTACACATCCTGTTGCTGTCCGTTTACCTTGGCGTTTCTTTGGGCGGTTACTTTCAGTGGATGGGTTCTAATCCTTTACTTTCGGACCGTGAGGGCCGGCGGGTATTCGTTGCTTTGGGGGATTCGTTTACCGAGGGTGTGGGGGACCGCGATGAACGGCTGCCCAACGGAGTCCGGGGCTGGGCGGACCGGGTGGCGGAGAAGCTGGCCAAGGCTGACCCCGGCTGGAGATACGCCAACCTGGCCATCCGGAGCAAGCGGCTCCGGCATGTCATCAACGAACAGCTGGAACCTGCGCTGGCAATGAAGCCCACGCTCGTCACCCTGTACGCCGGCGGGAATGACATCCTGGACCTCGGCACGGACATGGCCGCCCTGATGGCCGACTACGAAAACCTGGTGGCCAGGCTCGCCGGAACCGGAGCAACTGTCGTCCTGTTCACGGGCTTCGATGTCAAAGTTTCGGCCGTGCTGGAGCCGCTAAAGAAGCGCAACGCCAGCTACAACCAGCGCGTGCGTGACATTGCGGCGAAATACGGTGCTGTGCTGGTGGACTACTGGTGCCTGGACGCGTTCCATGACCGGCGGATGTGGGATTCTGACCGCCTGCACATGTCCAAAGCGGGCCACAAGTACCTCGCGGGGCGGGTCCTGGACCAGCTCGGCGTGCCGCACAAGATCCGACCGAAGGAATGGGATCCCCCCGTCAGGCTCAGCCTGCGGGAGTGGGAAAGGCACCAACGGCGCTGGGTACATGACTGGGTCCTACCGCTTTTCGGCCGGAAGATCAGGGGCGTCACCCTGGGAGACGCCCTCCGCCCGCGCTGGCCAGAGCCCGTCAAGGTGCCCCGGAAGGGCGGGCTGAAGAGACTCATGGACTCGGACGCCACCGCTCAGAAGACCCGCCCGAATGATTAGCTCGTAAACAACTGTTGACTTGTGGGCAACATCACAGTTAGTGTTGCCCCACTGACGACGACTCAATCCGTCAGCGCAAGTCCGCTCAACGCAGAGGGGACCGTCCGGGGCGTGAACCGCCGCCGTTGGTGTCCTGGCGTGAACGTGGAATCCCCAACCTGCTCCCTCCGGCACACGGCGTCCTTTGGCGTGCGCCGGGCGGGCCACAGCCTTGAGAGGCACCACCGCGATGACTGAAAATTCCCTTCACTTTGACCGCCGGAAACTCCTGAAAGCCGCAGCACTCACGCCGTTCGCCGGCCTGGCGTTGTCCGGCTGCGGGGCCAAACCGGCCGGCAGCGCGGCAGCCAACAAGACCGTCACGGTCACGTCCTACGGCGGCTCCTACAACGACCAGCTGACCCAGACCATTCTGGACCCGTTCTCCAAACAGTCG
Source organism: Pseudarthrobacter sp. RHLT3-21 (assembly GCF_059383495.1). Taxonomy (NCBI): domain Bacteria; kingdom Bacillati; phylum Actinomycetota; class Actinomycetes; order Micrococcales; family Micrococcaceae; genus Pseudarthrobacter; species Pseudarthrobacter sp. RHLT3-21. Next base: position 9,472 of record NZ_JBWZCI010000005.1, on the reverse strand, counting down.
GGGATACAAACCACGCTGCTGGCCAACACCAGCCTGGCCGCGCTCAAGGCCCAGGTGCAGTCCGGGGACGTGCAGTGGGACCTCGTGGAAATCACTGCCCCGGAATACGAAACGGCCGTGGCAGAAGGCCTCCTGGAGCCGTTCGACTACGACATCATCAGCGACAAGGGCCTGCCCGGCTACGCCAAAGCGGAGTACGGCATCAAGTACCTGAGCTTCCTGTTCGTGATGGCCTGGGACCAGAAGGCCATCCCCGATGCGCAGGCGCCCAAGGACTGGGCGCAGTTCTTCGACCAGGGCAAGTACGACACCAAGCGCTCGGTCTACAACCAGCTCTCTGACAGCTCCGTCCTGGAGGCCGCACTCCTGGCCGATGGCGTGCCGTTCGACCAGATCTACCCGCTCGACGTCGACCGCGCCCTGCGCGTGCTGGGCCACCACCCCGGCAAGGACCGCCTGCTCTACCACGCGGCCAACCAGGAGCCCATCCAGCAGCTCACCTCGGGCGAGGTCTCGCTGTCCACGAGCTTCAACAACCGCATCAACGCGGCCCGCAACGACGGTGCCAAGCTGAACTTCAGCGCGGAAAACGCCGTCCTCGCCGGCGACTACTTCGTGGTGCCGAAGGGGGCCAAGAACAAGGAAGCCGCCTTCAAGCTGATGAACTTCATGTCCAACGATGCCGAGGCGGGAGCCGCCTTCGACAAGGTCACCAACCTGACTCTGGCCAACACTCCGGCGCTGTCCAAGCTGCCCAAGGAAATCGCAGACACCCTGCCCACCAGCCCGCGCCTGGCCGACAAGATCCTGGTCCGTGACGACAAGTGGTGGTCCGAGAACCTGAAGAAGACCGAGCAGCAGTTCAAGCTGTGGCAGGCCAGCTGAGATGAGCAACGCAACCTTGCAACGGGCGCGTCCGGAGGGGCGCACCTCGGCGCCGGAGCAGGAGAAACCCCGACGGCGGCGCACCGGCTGGTGGCTGCTGCTCACACCGATCCTGGCCTTTGACGTCCTGCTGTTCCTCAGCCCGCTGGGCAAACTGGTGGGCTCAAGCTTCACCGGCAACGCCTACCAGCGGGTCCTCGAAGACCCGCTGGTGATCCGCTCGCTGGTGAACACCCTGAGCATCAGCCTGGCTTCCACCATCGTTACCGTGGTCCTCGGCTACGTGATTGCCCTGGTGCTGTGGCATTCAGGCACGGTGACACGCGTGATCCTGTTCGCCGTGGTACTCCTGCCGTTCTGGACAGGCATCCTGGTGAAGAACTTCGCGTGGGCCGTACTCCTGCAGGACAACGGCATCGTGAACTCCTTCCTCCAGGCGGTGGGCCTCACAGATGCTCCCATCGAACTATTGCACAACCGCCTGGCCGTGATCATCGGCATGGTGCACTGCTTGCTCCCGTACGCGGTGTTCCCGATCTTCTCGTCGCTGACCTCCATCGATGACCGGCTGGCCCTGGCGGCTCGGTCGCTCGGAGCCAAGGAAGCCTCGATCTTCCGCCGGATCACTCTGCCGCTCAGTACGCCCGGCATCTCCGCGGCAGGCCTGTTGGTGTTCATCATCAGCACCGGCTTCTTCATCACTCCGGTGGTCATGGGCGGACCCGGGGACATGATGATCGCCAACCAGATCGACTACTACGCACGCCAGCTGACGGACTTCTCCGGAGCCGCGGCCCTGGCCGTGATCCTGACGGTGCTGGTCAGCATCCTCGTTGCCATCTACCAGCGCGTGCTCAAGGCGGGAGGCCAACATGCAGACAACTAATCCCCGGCAGCGCCTGCTGACGCTGCTTTCCATCCCGGTGTTCCTGTTCCTGGTGGTCCCGACGGCGATCGTGGTGCCTGTTGCGCTCAACGACAGCCGCTACATCACGTTCCCCCCCGAAGGGATCTCGTTCGCGGCCGTCGCCGGCTTCTTCGCTGACAAGGCCTGGACCTCGGCCCTGACGGCCAGCCTCCAATCGGCAGCGATCGCCGTCGTGATCGGTGTCCTTCTCGGCGCGATGGCGGCCATCGGCCTGCACGGGCGCAAGTTCCCCGGGCAGCAGGCTGTCGTGGGGCTGATCCTGGCGCCGATGATCGTCCCCACCGTGGTGCTGGCGCTGGCGTTCTACCAGTTCTTCATCTCGCTCGGTGTGCTGGGCAGCATCCTCCCCATTGGCCTGGCCCATGCCGTGATTGCCACCCCGTACGTGTATCTAACCACCCGCGCCAGCCTCGCTGGACTGAACCCGGCGCTGGTTCGTTCGGCACAGAGCCTGGGCGCCGGATGGCTATCCGTGTTCCGGCACGTCTACCTGCCGGTCATCCTGCCCGGCCTGGTTTCCGGGGCACTGTTCGCCTTCTCGGTCTCCATCGACGAGACCGTGATGTCACTTTTCATGCAGACGCCCAGCGCCACCACCCTGCCCGTGAAGATGTTCACGGACATCCAGTTCAACCTGACCCCCAAGATCGCCGTGTCCTCGGCACTGCTGGTCACCGTGGCCACCCTGGGGCTCCTGTTCCAGGTCATGTTCGTTCTCAAACGGCGCTCCACCGCCAGGATGCTGCCGCTGGCCGTGTCCGCACCAAACTAAGGAAGGCCCATGACTACTTCAGTGATTTCCGCAGCGGCAAACACCCGGACGACGGCGTCCGCGCAAGGTTCGATTGAACTCCGGCAGGTCTGCAAGACGTACGGCGATGTGGTTGCCGTCGACGAGCTGGACCTGGTGGTGGAACCCGGCGAATTCGTCACCCTGCTGGGACCCAGCGGATCCGGCAAGACCACCACCATGATGATGGTGGCGGGCTTCGAGGAGCACACCTCCGGGAGCGTTCTGATCGACGGGAAGCCCGTGGATGCGCTCCCGCCCCGGGACCGGAACCTCGGCGTCGTATTCCAGAACTACGCCCTCTTCCCGCACATGACCGCCCGCGAAAATGTGGAGTTCGCGCTCCGGATGCGCAAAGTGCCCAAGGCCGAACGGCGTCAACGCGCCGAAACCGCGCTGGAACGCGTGGGCCTGGGCAAGATGGGCGACCGCAAGCCTCGCCAGCTCTCCGGCGGGCAGCAGCAGCGCGTGGCCCTGGCCCGCGCGCTGGTGTTCAACCCGGCCGCGCTGCTCCTGGACGAGCCCATGGCCGCCTTGGACAAGCGGCTCCGCGAACACATGCAGGAAGAGATCAAGACGCTGCAGAAAAGCCTGGGCATCTCCGTCCTTTTCGTCACGCACGACCAGGACGAGGCCATGGCCATGTCCGACCGGATCGTGGTTATGAAGGATGGCAGGATCGTCCAGTCGGGCCCGCCCGAGGAGGTCTACAACCACCCGCTCACGGACTGGGTGGCCAGCTTCCTGGGCGACACCAACCTGATCCCCTGCACCGTCCTGGAACGCAAGGACGGAGAGGCGCTGGTTGACCTCGGCGGCCTGGGCCTGGGAAGGGTTCGCGACCGCGGCGTCACCGGCGAGAAATACGCCGTGTCCATCCGTCCCGAACACCTCAAGTTCAGCTCCGAGGCAAGCGCGGACAACTGCGGCCTGGCAACGCTGGTGTCCTCGACCAACCTGGGCGCCACGGTGCGCCACAGGCTGACGGCCGGCGGCCACGAGCTGCAGGTGCGCGAACTCAGTTCGGACGCGTCGGGTCGCCCCACGTCCGGCGCGGAGCTGTTCGTCGCCTGGGAGCCGGACAAAGCGCAGCTCCTGGTTCTGGAGCAGTAGGTCCTCCCGGGGGACTGCCGGGGATACCGGGCAGTTCCCCGGAGCCTGCGCCCACCGGCCCGGAGGCCAGAGCCGCCGCGGGAGGGCGTGCTCCCAGGAAAGATGCCGAGAAGGCCTACGTGTCCAGCAGGTTTTCGAAGCCCGGGGCCACCCTGTTGGCCGCGAATTCCATGATTTCGAACTCAGCCACGCCGTTGACGTAAAACGGGTCCCTGGCCAGGCTCGCCTCCAACGTTGGACGGTCCGCCCTGGACAGCAGCAGCCCGCCCGTCCGGGGTACCTTGCGTCCGGCGGCGACAAAAACGCCGTCGTCAAAGGCCTTCTTCAGCCATTCAACGTGGCCGTTCAAATGGAAGTCCACAATGTCTTCGGGCACCTTGTAGGTCAGCGACACAACATACATAGGGTCAGCCTACTCGGATGGGTCCACGGAGCGGGTGCGTCACTTGAACTCTCAACCGCGCTCTGCTTCTAGAATGTACGCATGACCGAACCGCGCTGGCTCAACGCCGACGAACGCCGTGCCTGGCTGGCGCTCCTGAGCATCAACACGATGCTGCCGGCTGCCCTGGACAACCAGCTCCACAACGCCGGCAAGGTGTCCCTGTTCGATTACAACGTCATGGCAATGCTGTCCGAAGCTGAGGGCCGCTTCCTGCCGATGAGCCAACTGGCCGCCCGCACCAGTTCGTCCCTGTCCCGGCTTTCGCACGTGGTTGCCAAACTGGAGAAGCGCGGATGGCTGGAGCGGCGTCCGCACCCCCGCGATGCCCGTGTCACCACCGCACACCTGTCCGACGTCGGCATGGCCACTTTGGAGGCGCTCGCACCCGGGCACGTGGAGGCAGTCCGTACCAAGTTCCTGGACGCCCTGACGGAACGCGACGTCCACGATCTGGCACGCATCGGCGAAAAGATCGTGGCCCGGCTGGACGGTGGCCACTGGATCCTCCGGGACACCGAAAACCGGCCCTAAGCCGCCGCCCTGGCACGCCCGTCTTGGTTGCTCTCGGCAACAGATGAAAGACTGACGCCATGGACTTTTCGACCCGGTACGTAGCGCTCGGCGACTCCTTCACGGAGGGGGTTGGGGATGACGATCCCGGCCGCCCCAACGGTGTGCGCGGCTGGGCGGACCGCGTAGCGGAGCAGCTGGGCGCGGCGGATCCCGGCTTCGGCTACGCCAATCTGGCCATCCGCGGCAGGAAGCTCCGCCAGATCATGGCAGAGCAGGTGGACGCCGCCGTCGACCTTAACCCCACCCTGGTGACCATTTACGCAGGTGCCAACGACATTCTGCGGCCCAGGATCGACATCGACGATCTGCTGGCGGAGTACGACGCCGGCATCCGCAAGCTGGCGGCGACCGGCGCCACCGTGGTGATGTTCACCGGCTTCGACGCGCGCGGCTCCAAGGTTTTCAGCACCATGCGCGGCCGCACCGCCATCTACAACGAACTGGTCCGCGGCATTGCCGGGGACCACGGAGCCTTGCTGGTGGATTACTGGCGCTTCAACGAGTACTACGACTGGGGCATGTGGGCCAAAGATCGGATGCACATGTCCGCCGCCGGGCACGCCAACATGGCCAAACGGGTCCTCACCGTCTTGGAGCACGACCACTCGATCGAAGTCCCGCCCATGACTCCGGTGCCCGAGCTGAACCGGGCGGAGGCCATCCGCGCCAACGCCCGCTGGGTCCGCGAATTCGCCGGCCCGTGGGTGGTCCGCCGCGTCACCGGCAAGTCCTCGGGCGACGGCCTGGCCCCCAAGTACGCCCAGCTCACCCGCCCCTGAAGCAACGCGCCCTTATACACCGTCCGAGCCCGGATTGGCCTTTAATTGCATGAACTCGTAGACTTGGTAAGCGCTAAGTGCGCGGAGCGTGCGCAATTGCTCCGGTGGCCCGGTAATTTTCTCCAGGGTAGCCGGTAGTTAGGGGCTCAAGTTGCGTGACTAACCGTTCACCCTGATCACTTTGGGTCGCACTTAGCCGCATGATCCTGCAGCAGATATGCGGATCATTACATTCAATTCTTGAGGAGAAGTCATGGCAGCACACTGCCAAGTGACCGGAGCCGAGCCGGGCTTTGGGCACAGCATTTCGCACTCGCACCGTCGCAACAAGCGTCGGTTCGATCCGAACATTCAGAAGAAGCGCTACTGGGTTCCGTCCCTGCGCCGTAACGTCACGCTGCAGCTTTCTGCAAAGGGCATCAAGACCATCGACGTGCGCGGCATCGACGTAGTCGTCGCCGCCATCCTTGCTCGGGGAGTGAAGCTCTAATGGCTAAGGACAAGGACGTACGTCCGATCATCAAGCTCAAGTCGACTGCGGGCACGGGTTACACCTACGTGACGCGGAAGAACCGTCGTAACGACCCGGACCGTATGGTTCTGAAGAAGTACGATCCCAAGATCCGTCAGCACGTCGAATTCCGAGAGGAGCGCTAAACACATGGCTAAGAAGTCAATGATCGCAAAGAACGAACAGCGTAAAGTCATCGTTGAGCGTTACGCTGCAAAGCGCCTCGAACTGAAGAAGGCTCTGGTTGACCCCAACTCGACCGACGAAGTTCGCGAAGCAGCACGCCTCGGCCTGCAGAAGCTTCCCCGCAACGCGTCGCCCGTCCGTCTGCGTAACCGCGACATCATCGACGGCCGTCCCCGCGGTACCTTCCAGAAGTTCGGTATCTCCCGTGTTCGCTTCCGCGACATGGCTCACCGTGGTGAGCTCCCGGGCATCACCAAGTCTTCCTGGTAATTCAGTACCGCTGATTCCAGCTGCTTGAGAAGGGCCGGCAACCGTTTGGTTGCCGGCCCTTCTGCATTTAAGGCCTCCGGGGATCGAGCCTCCTCTGGTGATCGAGCCCCCCGGGTGGTCGAGCTTGTCAAGATCCGCACGCGGCGTCGGCGGTTGTGGTGCAGCACACAGAAGTCACGTACGACGGCGGCGCCCGGTTTTGGCTGCCGATGCCGGTTTTGGGCCCGGAACGACGCGGATCCTGANTGTGGGAGAGTAGGTCACCGCCGGAACATCATTACGGTTGAGAGCCTCCAAACACACTGTTTGGAGGCTCTCCCACTTTAACCACCCACACCAAAACACACCCCGAACACCCACCACCAAAGCCCGGCCCCACCCACACCACCCGCAGTGAACTCCAACACACTCCCGCACATCAGGCCCAACTTCGCGTGCAAGTAGATTGCCTCATGTTCCCGGTTGAGTCCGGTCGCAGACCAGGAAGAAACGTCTTGGACGCCGCCATTGTTGGTGCCTGTGAGCGAGCTCATCCATGGCTGATATGGCCTTTGGCCATCTGCGTTCCTGTGCGCGGGGCTGGTGTGATTCGGTCAATGCTGCGTCGTAGTTCTCGGGCACGGGTCAGCGGCTTCGATACGGTGGACATCCCAGGTTATGCGGTCGCCGACCATGCCGACTGAGACCTCGGTGTCCTGATTTCCCGGCGGAGTTCCGCCTACCGGCACCGCACCTTTCCAGTGCCAGTACCTTCGGAAGGACTGCGACTCCCCGTCCGGGGGTGAGGTCCTCTGCCGCGTCCTGGACCTTCCAGGAAGAGTCGACGATGCGGACTTTCCGCTTAGTTCTTAATTTCGTAGCGCAGGAGTACCACTCCGTTTTCGAACGAGGTGGCCTCGAGCAGCAACAGGTCCTGCCAACCCTTCGAAAATGCGCTTTCCCTTGCCGCGTGACGCCGGGCAGACCAGCATCCGGACTTCGTCGACGATGCCGGCGTCCAGCAGGAAGTGCATGAGCTTCAAGCTCCCCCACAGCCAGAGGTCCTTGCCGCTCTGCTCCTTGAGCTCCCGGATGGTTGCGACCGGGTCGGGCGTCACGGTCGCGGCGGGAAAGTCGCCCCAGGGGGCGTCATCCAGCTTCGACGAGGCGACGAACTTGGCGAGGTTGTTGAGCTTCTCGCCGTACTCGCCCTGTTCATCGGCGTACGGCCAGTAGTCCTTGTTCTGCTGGTAGGTATTCGCGCCGAGGATCATCGTGTCGACAGAGTCGATGAACCCCATCACACTCGCCTTGAACGCACTGGTGTCCGTTTCGGCAAAGGGCTCCCCTGACACGAAGCTGAGCCCGCCGTCCTCCTCCGCGGCGATGTTGTCGACGGTAACCCACTGCTGGACTACGAGTTTTCGCATGGCGCCGACTGTAGTAGCCCGCTGGCGGGCGGTCAACGCGCCCCATCTCGTAGCGCAGGTCCCGGCCGGCGCGGTGTTCGCCGACGGCAAGAATCCTCGGTCCCCTACACTGTGTGGCATGACGATCTACCGGATGGATCACGTCGGCGTTGTGGTCGAGGATCTCGCGGCTGCTATTGCGTTCTTCGTCGAACTTGGCCTGGAACTGGAGGGCGAGGCAGCAGTCGAGGGCGAATGGGTGGACCAGCTCGTCGGGCTGGACGGCGTCCGGGCGGACATCGCCGTCGTACGGACCCCGGACGGCCACGGCCGGGTCGAGCTGTCGACGTTCCATACGCCGGTGGCCATCAGCATTGCGCCGAGGGCGCCGATGAACACCCCGGGCATCCCTCGCCTCACGTTCGTCGTCGACGCCGTTGAGGGCGTTTTGGACCGCCTGCGCGCCCACGGCGCTGAACTCGTGGGCGAGGTGGCGCTGTACGGGGACATCTACCGGTACTGCTACGTTCGCGGCCCCGCCGGCATCATCATCGGGCTGGTCGAGGAGCTCCGCTGAAGGGCACTCCGAGCACCGGCATCGGCATCGGCATCACCGCGTGCCGGCCCCCGCTCCGTAGCCAACGACGCCCGGCCGCGACGAGCGCGCAGCCCTGCCGACCGCCGGCTGCTTTGGATCCGGCCAGTGGGGGTGGTATCGACCGCGGCGGTAGAGCGCGCTTACGGTGAACCACTCGTCTCCGAAGCTCGGGACTCGTGACTGAGGCGACACGGAATGGGATGCCCGGGAAGCGTGGTTTTGCTTGGTTATTCAATCAACCTGGTACTGCTGCGGCCCACTGGCAGGGGACGATCCTGGCCTCCACTACCGCTGTGGCCGGCGCCCACAGCAGTCCTCCCGAACCTGCACGCAAACCAACGCGTCGTGGCATCCGTGCAGATGTTGATGGACAGCAGTGCTCAGCGTCCCTACGGGGCAGGAACTGAGGCGAATGGGTCGGCGAATGCCTGTAGACAGCGGGCAGCCGCTGGCTAAGATCACCAGCACACGTGCAGGCGCACTGTAGGGCAAAACTACAACAAGGCAGAGAGCCCGACCTGCCACCGGAAAGGCCACAGCCTTCGCCTTCCCGGCTGCTGGCTGATCCCCGCTTGGTGTGATCCAGCCAACAGAAACCCATTCTGGCCGATTACTGCACAGGGACCCCGGTGAGCCCCTCAGATTCCCCGCCACGACGCGGATCCTGGGGGCATAGGACCCTGTGTGGGGGTGGATTTGCGGTGGGGGTTGGGTGGGTGTATTGTTTTCTAAGTCGCCGCGAGGGGAACAGCGAAGAGCTGGTTACCGCGGGCGGCCAAACCCCCCGAATTCAAGACCATATGTTGGTTGTTCTTTTGAGCGCCTCGGTTTGGTGGGGGATGTGTTTTCTGCTGGTGCGGGTCCTGGAATATGGATTTGCATCGGGGCGGGAAACCGGGTAACTTTGAAAAGTTGCTCCGGAGCGATCCACGGCCGATTGAATGGTTGTGGTGGTGCCGGGTGTGTCTGTTGTTTGAGAACTCAATAGTGTGCCAAGTTTGTTGAT